>CAYHRZ010000460.1:0-4668 GCA_964359125.1 uncultured Klebsiella sp.
CGTCGACAACCCGGCGACGTGGCACCGCGACCAGGACGGCGACGGCTACGGCGACCCCGACAACACCGAGGAACACTGCAAGCCCAGCGATGGCTTCGTGGCCGACGGCACCGACTGCGACGACGAGGACCCCGGCCTGAACCCCGGAGAGGCCGAGGCGTGCGACGACGCCCGGCAAGACGAGGACTGCGATGGCCAGGCCGACGACGACGACGACGACGCCACCGGCAAGACCACGTTCTACGTCGACAGCGACGGCGACGGCTACGGCGAGGACGCGAACCCCGAGGCGTGGTGTCACCCCCCTTCGGACCTAGTCGACGACGGCACGGACTGCGACGACGGCGACGGCGACGTGCACCCGCGCGCCAAGGAGCTGTGCAACGGGATCGACGACGACTGCGACAGTGGGATCGACGACGCCGACCCCGAGGGCCCCACCGACGGCGACCGCTGGTACGGCGACGCCGACGGCGACGGCTACGGCGCTGGTTCGGCGTACGACGCCTGCGAGGGCGCCCCCGGCGACGTGTCCAGCGGCGGCGACTGCGCCGACGCCGACGAGAGCGTGAACCCGGGTGAGTCCGAGGTGTGCAACGACGGCATCGACCAGGACTGCGACTACAGCGGCGACGACTGTTTCGTGCGCGGGGAGGTGTCGAGCAGCGACGGCGACGCCATCGTCAAGGGAGCGAACCTCGTGGGCGTGTGGGGCTGGGCGATGGCCAGTGGCGGCGACACCGACGGCGACGGGCTCGACGAGGTGTGGGTGACCGGCAAGGGCCAGACTGGCAGCGGCACCGGCACCGGTGGAGCCTTCGGGGTCGCTGGGCGCCTCTCGGGCACGGTCACCGCCGCCGACGCGGGGCTGGTCGTGGTCCAGAGCCTCGCCGTCACCGAGCTGGGTAGCACCGTGGCCAGCGGCTACGACCTCGACGGTGACGGTCTCGACGACCTCGTGCTCGGCGCGCCGTTGGCGGACCCCGGCGGCAACGACCAGGGTCTCGTCGTCATCCTCCCGGGCCCCGTGGCCACCGGCGCCGACGAGACGGCGGCGCTCGCCACCCTGGAGGGCAACGAGAGCGACGACTACGTCGGCTGGAGCGTGGCGGTGGGCGACTTCGACGGCGACGGCGTGGGCGACCTCTTTGCGGCGGAGCCCAACGACGACGTCGTGACCGGCCTGCTGGGCCCCTTCGCCCAGGACGAGCGTTGGACGACCAGCAGCTACGACGTGCGTTGCAGCGCCGAGAGCTACATCCACCTGGCGATGGGGGATCTCACCGGCGACGGCAAGGACGACCTTCTGGTGGGCGACTACGGCTACAGCCGGGCCTGGGTGTACGAGGGCGGCCAGACGGGATCGCTCGACAGCTACGACCGCCTCGCGACGTTTGACAGCACCTACTCGTCGATCAGCCTGGGCTTCGCGGTCCTGGCCAACGGCGACTACGACGGCGACGGCTACAACGACATGGTCCTCGGCGCCCCGGTCACCGACGACAACCGGGGCATGGTGTACGTGGTGGAGGGCCCGGTGTCGGGTGACTACGACGACACCGACGTGGACCTGGAACTACGCGCGGAGGACGAGGACAGTTATCTCGGCTATGGCCTCGCGCTCTCGGTCGATGCCAACGACAACGGCCGGGCGGAGCTGCTGGTCGGCGCCCCCCAGGCCGAGGGCGGGAAGGGCGTGGTGTACGTGCTCGATGGCTCGCCCAGCAGCGGCACGCGCACCACGGCCGACGTGGACGACTACGTCGTGGGCGCCCGCGCCGGCGGTGAGCTGGGCCTGTCGCTCGGGGCCGCCGACATCGACGGCGACGGTTGGACCGACATCCTTGTCGGCGGGGACGACATCTCGGGGGGCATTGGCGGGGTGTCGCTGTTCTACGGAGCCGGGCGGTAGCGCGTCGACGTCGCGCGGGGGGGCTGCCGGGTGTCGCTCAGTGGCCGCCGCGCTCGATCCTCACCACGTGGGCGCGCTCGCCCTGCCACGGAAACCACACGTCGTCGCCCACCACCACCGGGTCGCCCGGCTCCATGCGGGTGGCCGTCTCCGCTATGACCGTAGGGGCGCCGCCGCGGTCCTGGACGACGAGGCGGTTCATGCCAGGGGTCGCCTCGACCCAGGCCACCAGCGATCCGTCGGGCAGCGCGCGAGGTTGGAGCACCTCCGCGTCTGGATCCAACGGCGGCAGCTCCCGCTCGTCACGCCCGCTCACAGCGTATACCCTACGCTTTCCGCTCCGGCCGTCGCTCACCAGAATCGCGGTGTTGGTCACCACCGGGCCGTCGGCGGGGCAGCCGCCGGGCGCCCAGCCGCCGCGGGTGGTCACCCCCATGTCGGCCCACCGCGTGGTGTCGCGCGAGGAGAACTGGTGGATCTCGCGCTTGTTGCCCTCGGCGTCGCGGAAGGCCACCACCACTTCCTTTTCCCGGCTCGCGATGCCCGGCTTGCAACACATGCACACGCCGTCGGCGCCGCCCTTGTAGAGCATGTCGACGAGGCTCAGGTTTCCACCCTCTTTCTTGGGCTTCTGCGTGCCCACGTACACCGAGCTTCGCTGCCCGTCGCTGGCGATCCAGCTCACCAGCAGGGTGCCACCGCGGGCGGTGGCAGCGAACAGCGCCGGCGCGCTCGCACCGCCGAGGCGCGAGGCTGCCCACCCCTCGTTGCGCTGCGCCACCTGGATGCCCTCGGCGGTGCTGTACACCACCACCGGGCGACCACGGGGCACCACCAGCACCTCCGGTCGCATCTGCCCGCCGTCGCCCACCACCGCGCCGGTGCCCACCAGCTCGGGGGGACTGTTGTCGTCGATCCGGGCGTAGCGGATGGTGCCTGCCTCGGACCAGGTGGCGTGGACCGCCGCACCGGCCACCGCGAAGTCTACGTGCTCGCCACTGGCCCAGGGCCCGGGAAGGTCGGCGGCTAGCGCCAGCATCGCGAGCAGGATCATCCCTGCCCCCTATCCACGCGCGCCGCGGTGTGGTCTGATCGCGGGATGTGGACGTGGCTGTTGTTTGGATCCTGTGCGCCCTCCGGTGGCGACGAGCCGCTTGGCGAGTCGGCGCAACCGCGCGAGACCGGCGTGGGCGACGAGAGCGCGTGGGGGATCGACAGCGACTCGGCGGTCGACAGCACCGCGCCGGTCGACAGCACCGTGCCTGCCGCCGTAGCGACCTGCCCCGAGGGCATGGTCGGTGTGCCGACGGAAACTCCGGGCTACTGCATCGACGCATACGAGGCGAGCGGGAACGACCCCGTCGTGAGCGTGGCAGGCGCCGAACCGCGTGTCGCCGTGAGCTTCTTCCAGGCCAGGGAGGCCTGCGCGCTCGCGCCGGTGGTCGACGCGGACGGCGCCACGCACGGCTACAAGCGGCTCGCGACCGACGCCGAGTGGGAAGACGCGGGCGATGGCCAGGTGGGCGCGGGAGGGCTGCCCTATCCGTACGGCGAGGTGCCCGACGACACGGCCTGCATCCTCCCCGACGGCATGGGAAACGCCCGCTACAGCGAGGCACAGCCGACGGGCTCCGCGCCGGCCTGCGTGAGCAGCTTCGGCGCCTACGACCAGATCGGCAACGTGTGGGAGTGGGTGGATCCGGGCCAGACGACCAGCATCGACGCTTGGCTCGCCGTGGCGACCGCCGGGGGACTCGACGTGAGCGCCGCGAGCGACGGCTACCTCCAGGGTACTGCCGCCGACACCGAGGTGCTGCTGTACATCGGCGTGGTGTTCACGGGGCTGCCCGTGCTCGTGGCCGAGGCCGGGTGGTTGTACCTCGACGCCACCGCGATCGAGGTGGGCCCCGACACCTACGCCGAGGGCTACGTCGCCAACACGCTCGTCAGCGGCGACGAGTCACGGCTGGAGGAGGCCTACCTCCCGGTGGAGCTCGTCCACGACGGCGAGGGGCTCTACTACCTTCGGGTCGCCTCCGGCCGTGACGGCGAGCCCTTCACCAGCAAGCGCGGCTGTGCATACTACACGGGCGCGCCCCAGGCCTGCCCGGTCTCGGCGCTCACCCACGAGCACCCCCCTGGCTTCGACGGCACCATCGGCTTCCGCTGCGCGGCGGATCCCATACCGGCGGGAGGCTGAGCGGGGCGGTTAGGGGCAGCCATGCCCACGACCCCATCGTCCCGCCGCGTGCTCAAGGGCCCCCTCGGCGTGCCCGTCCGCGAGGTCACCCTCAGCACCGGCGAAACGCTCGACCTCTACGACACCACCGGCCCCGGCAGCGACGTGGCGGTGGGGTTGCCCCCGCTGCGTGCGCCCTGGGTCGGCCGCCGCGACGACCACCGCCCCACGCAGCTCTTCTACGCCCGGAACGGCCACGTGACGGAGGAGATGCGCTTCGTGGCGTTGCGCGAGAACGTGGACCCGGAGTTCGTGCGCAGCGAGGTGGCCCGCGGGCGAGCCATCATCCCCGCGAACCGGAAGCACCCCGAGAGCGAGCCGATGGTGATCGGTCGGAACTTCCTGGTGAAGGTGAACGCCAACATCGGGAACTCCGCCGTCTCGTCGAGCATCGAGGACGAGGTCGAGAAGTTGCGTTGGAGCGTCAAGTGGGGCGCCGACACGGTGATGGACCTCAGCACCGGGCAGCAGATCCACGAGACGCGGGAGGCCATCCTCCGCAACTCGCCCGTCCCCA
>CAYHRZ010000461.1:0-4657 GCA_964359125.1 uncultured Klebsiella sp.
TTGGTAGGTGGTTGCTTCGCAGTCGTGGTCGATGACGTTGCAGTACTCGGGGGCGCCGGGGTTGGGCTCGTAGCGGCCGTCGTCGCAGTCGGTGTTGTCGGCCACGTAGCCGCCGGGCTGGTAGCACTCCACCATCGAGGCGCCGGCGTTGCCGTAGCCGTCGCTGTCGGTGTCGGCGTACCAGGTGCTCGCGTCGGCGGCGGTGTTCTCGTCGAGGGAGCCGTCGCAGTTGTTGTCGATGCCGTCGCACATCTCGGTGGCGCGGGGGTTGACGTCGACGTTGGTATCGTCGCAGTCGGCCGGGTTCTCGGAGTAGCCGGTGGGCAGGGAGCAGTCCTCCACCGTCATGGTGGCGTCGCCGAAGCCGTCGCCGTCGATGTCGGCGTAGTAGGTCGTGGTCACGCCCTCGTCGACCAGGCCGTTGCAGTCGTTGTCGAGGGTGTCGCACACCTCGGCGTTGCCGGGGTAGCTCTTGTTGGTGCTGTCGTCGCAATCCGTGTTGTCGAGCACGTAGCCGGCGGGCTGCTCGCCCTCGCAGTAGACCGCCGAAGAGGCGGCGTCGCCGAAGGCATCGCCGTCGGCATCCGTGTAGTAGGTGGTGCCCACGCCGTCGTCGACTTCGGCGTTGCAGTCGTTGTCGATGCCGTCGCACACTTCCGGGTTGCCGGGGAAGGCGAGGGGCTCGCTGTCGTCGCAGTCGTCGCCGTTGCTGACGTAGCCGGTCGGCTGCTCGCAACCCGTTTGGGACTCGGCGGCGTTGCCGAAGCCGTCTTCGTCGACGTCGCGGTAGAAGGCGGTGGTCACGCCCTCGTCGGTCTCGTCGTCGCAGTTGTTGTCGATGCCGTCGCAGACTTCCGCGACGCCGGGGTTCACCGAGGCGTCGGTGTCGTCGCAGTCGCCCTCGCTGACGAGGAACCCGTCGCCGTCTTCGTCGACCGGCGTTCCACCGCCGCCGGTGCCGGTGTCGTCCTTGGTGACGCCGTCGGTGCCGCCGGGGCAGCCGATGAGGAAGAGAACCAGTGAGATGCCAAGGAGGTTGCGATCCATGGGGTATTTCCTCTAGAATGAAAGCGAAATTGAAGGACGGGAGTGGCGCGACGGCAGCTAGGGGAGCGCAGCGTGGTGGGGATTCTATCGCGACTCGCGCCGGATGTAAACGATTTGTCTCCGCCTGTCGTGGTCGGCGCACGCCGGAAGCCCGGGTCGGTGACATTTCGTTTCAATCGGCGAGCAGTCCGTATCGCAGGCCACGGTCGGAGATCCGCACGGACTGCCGCTGAGAATACTCCAGGGCTCTCAGGAGGATGCACGCGCCGATCAGCATGGTGTCGGCGCGCTCTGGGCTCGCGGAAAAAAGTTTTCGTCGCGCTTCGGGACTCGCGCCCAGGATGCGGTCCACCCAGTCGTGAAGTTGTGCCCGGGTCAACAGGCTGTTGTGGACCCGAGGCGGGTCGTAGGCGGCGAGGCCCAGGCTGGCGGCCGCCAGGGTGGTGGCCGACCCGGCGACGGCGATGGTTGTCCGCGGGCGACGGAGGAGGTCCACCTCGAGGAAGGCACGGTCGATCTCCTGGCGCGCGCGGGCCAGCGCGGCGGGGTCGACCCGGCCGTACCCGAGGTAGCGGTCGGTGAGCCGTACCGTGCCGATCTCGAGCGAGACCCGCTGCAGGATGTCCCGGCCTTCGCCGAGGATGATCTCGGTGGATCCTCCGCCCGGGTCGCAGAGGAACACCGGGCCGGGCTTCACCGTGATGCCCGCGAGTCCGCCGAGGTAGGTGAGGCGGGCCTCCTCGTCACCGCTGATCACGCGGACCGCGATGCCCGTTCGCCGTTGCACCCGGTCGTAGAAGGTGCTGGCGTTCAGCGCCCGCCGGGACGCGCTGGTCGCCACTGCGCGGACCGCGTTCGGCTCCACGCCCAGGTCCCGGGCCCGGGCGGCGTAGTCGACGAGGGCGTCGAGCGTTGCCTGCATCCGGTCGGGTCGGAAGACACCGGGGTCCCCCATGCCGCGGCCGAGGCCCACCACGCGGCACTCGTCGTGCACGACGCGGTCACCGTCGGCCACGAGCAGTAAGGCGGAGTTGCTCCCGATGTCGATGGCGGCGCGCATTCGGCGTTTCTAACCGCGCGCCGCCGCTACCAGGACAGGTGGCCCGACCAGTGCGGGTTGGTGTAGCCGCCGGTGCCCTCGGTGAGTTGTACCTGGTGGTCGCCGTCGGCGCTGGCCAGCCAGACGTGGGCGCTGCCGCTGCGCGTGGACGAGAAGACGAGGTAGTTGCCGTCGGGCGACCAGGAGGGGTCCTCGTTGTCGCCCTTGCCCTGGGTCACGCGGGACATGCCCGTCCCGTCGGCGTTGACGGTGAAGACGTCGAAGTTGCCGTCGCGCCCCACGAACGCGATCTTGTCGCCCTTCGGCGACCACGCGGGGTCGGTGTTGTGGCTGCCCTGGAAGGTCACGCGTCGGGCGCCGGTCCCGTCGGCGTTCATCACGTAGATCTGGGGCCCGCCGCTGCGCTCCGAGACGAAGGCGATCTTGGCGCCGTCGGGGGAGAAGGCGGGGGACACGTCGATGCCGGGGTTCTGCGTGAGGCGGGCGATCTGCGTGCCCGCCACCGGGTCGATGGTGACGATCTCGCTGTCGCCTGCCGGCGACAGGGTGAGCGCGATGCGGTCGCCGCCTGGCGACCAGGAACAACCGGTGTTGATCCCGGTGCGGGCCGAGACGCGCCGAATCGCGTTCTTGACCAGGTCGGCCACGTAGAGGTCCGGGTTCCCGGCGGCGTAGGAGGTGAAGCAGAGGGCGCTACCCCCGCCGTTCCACCGGGGTTTGAGGTTGATCGACTTGTTCTTGGTGACCTGTCGACGACCGCCGCCGTCGATGTCGATCAAGTAGATCTCCTTGTTGCCCGTGAAGTTCCCGACGACGGCGACGCGCGTGTCGAAGAAGGACTTTTCCTGCGTGACCAGTTGGATGATCGTGTCGGCGGCGCGGTGGGCGAGTTGGCGTGCGGCGCTGCTCGGACCCGAGAAGGCCTTGGCCCCGAGCTTGGTGCCGCCATTGACGTCGTAGACCCACACCTCGGCGCGCTGGCTGCCGCCGCCGTCGGCGAGGACGGTCTTGGCCAAGACGGCCGCCCCCGGGGTGCGCCAGTGCGCCATGTCGAACTCGCCGGGCTTCACGCCGGCCTCGGCGGGCTCGACGTAGGCCTTGCTGTCGATGATGCGGAACCAGCCGCTGATTTCCAGGTCGCGACGGAGCACCCGCAGGTACTCGTCGGCGGCGGCGGAGGTGCCCTCGGGAGCGGGCAGCGCGATGGGAATGTCCCGTCCGGGCCCCTGGCCGACCACCAGGCCCACGACGGTTCGCCCCTCGGGGGCCTGCGCCACGCTGACAAGGGGGATCGCCGGCACGGACAGCAGGGCGGCGGCGAGCAGAATGCGAGCGTTCATCGGGGGCACGGGCAGGTGAGGACGGCGTCGAGTCCGTCGGGGTGGTTCGGGGGCACCGGCGGGAGCTTACCGGTGGCGGCGAAGGCGCGCTTGCAGGCGCCGTCGAATGAGCCGTTGCCGCTCGTGGCGGTGACCTCGGCGTCGCCGTCGATGGCTCCGTCGGGTTGCACAAACACACGAGCCTCGGCCAGCAGTGACTTGTTCGCGGCGCAGAGCGCCGGGAGTGGGTGGAAGTTCTTGTCGATCAACGCCTGTGCAGCCTGGACCCAGCGGGAGAGCGCAGGGTCGCGGACCCCGCTGCGCGACACGGTTCCCGCCCCGTCCGTGCTTTCAGCCGACGTGGCGGCGCGGTCGTCGGCCCCGACCTCCGCCGCGAGGTCGCGTAGGAGCGCCTCCTTTCTCAGTTCGTCGACCAAGCTACTTCGCGCGTCGGACTTCTGGCCTTTCACATCCTCTTTCGGGATGGCCAGGTCGCTCGGGTTGGGCGGAGGCGGCGTGGCTTCGGGGTTCGAGGTGCCGCGCGTTGGCTCGGGGGTGCGCTCGGCCCGCTGCGGCATCCGGGATGCCTGCGACGCCGCGACTAATTCCACGATGATCGGCTCGGGTGGGCGAAACAGCGGCGCGTCGTCGCCGCAGCGGGCCAGCGCCACGGTGGCGACCACGAGCGCGTGGGCGAACATGGCCGCCGGCCACTCCCAACTCGGTAGCGGGTGCCGCGGCCGGAAGCCTGCCACCTAGTTGCCCCGAGCTTCGGTCATGAGCCCGACCCGCGGCACGCCGGACGCCTTCGCCAGTTCCAGCACCTCGACCACTTTCTGGTAGGGAAGGGTTCCATCCGCCGCCACGAAAACCGGCTGGCCGGGGTGTTGCTTCCCCTCCTCGACGAGATTCGCGCCGAGCTGATCCAGGGTGACGGCGGTGGGCTCCCCCGTGCCCCGGGCCAGGGAGTAGGTCCCGTTCGCCGCGAGGCCGATCACCAGGTTGTCGTTGGCGGCGTCGAGCGGGGGCGTGTCGCCGGTGGGCAGGTCGATCTCGACCCCCGTCACCATCAGCGGCGCGGTGACCATGAAGATGATCAGCAAGACGAGCATCACGTCGACGAAGGGCGTGACGTTGATCTCCGACATCATGCCGCCGTCGCGAGAGGGACCGCTCATACCCACGGCCTACCTCCCCCGGTAGTGGCGCTTGACAATGTTGAGGAAGTCCG
>CAYHRZ010000462.1:0-4650 GCA_964359125.1 uncultured Klebsiella sp.
CGAGGCGGACCACCCGGCCGAGGTGCTCCCCCAGGCGGATCTCGAACGTCTTCGGGCCCCTCAGCTCGCACATCGTGAGCGTGAACTCATTGCCACCGACGCCGAAGCCCCACCTGGGCGGGTGGGTTTCGTACCTACGCACCCCGGTGATCGTCCGCGCATACGCCGCGGCCGTCGTCGCCGCTTCGTCCGTGCGCGCGAGGGCCCGGTGCACCACGCCAGCGAGGTACTCGGCGGTTGGCGGGTCCACGGCGTAGCAGGGGCGACGGGCGACGGCCGTGGCCAGCTCGTCAGGGTCGTCGATCCCGTTCGCGATCAGCTTGCTCAGCAGCGCCCAGTCGTAGGCTTCGTTGGAACCGTCGCCCGGCTTCCTGCCCTTCCCGTGGAAGAGGTTGTGGAGAGATCCGTGCATCAACTCGCGCACCGCGGGGGACATTTCCGCGCGCGGATTCACCGCCTCGACGCCTTCGAGCAGTGAACGTGCCTCGCGCCAGCCTTTGCCGGCGCAGGAGGCGTGCCGGCAGCCCGCCACGATGGCCCCGCTGGCCGTCTGGCCGAGGAACGCGCCGTCCGTGTGCTCGGTGCTGTAGGGGCACGGAATCTCCCATCGCCGCCCAACGGTGCCGTCGCCGTGCGGCCACGGCGAAGGCCCTTGGGCTGCCGGGCAGTGCCGTGAGATCCAGCCTGCGAGCCAGTCGCTCGACGCGGCGCCGCTGGTAGGGGCCGCGGGCGGCGTAGTCGAAGGTGGGGTCGGCCGCGCGCCCACCCGCCCCGCACCCGGACCACCCCGGGGAGGGGGCGCCGGGGCAGAGGCGATCAAGCGGTCGATATTTTCAGTGGTCAACATGCGCCACCCCCCGGCCCCGACACGAAGCGGACGAGGCGGTGGGGCCGATCAGGCGTTGAATCTCCCTTTCGGTTCAGAGTGCCGGGCACGCGCACGATCCGCGCTGGATCGAAGACGGTGGTGTCCACGACGGCGGCACTGGACGAGTGCAAGGAATGTGCTGCTTGGAGTAGCGCTTTCACCCGATCGCCGTCGGCGCTAGGGAGATCCACTCCGTAGTACAGGTGGTACCCGTTTCCCGTGTCGATGATCCACGGGTCTTGGCCGCACACCTCGCGTATCCACACGATTACCTTGCCAGCGACCTTCCGGGCTTCGTCGCGCTCGCCGGCGGTTGCGCTCACCCCCTTGGGGCGCACGGGGTCGATGTCGAAGCACACCCGCCGACGGCGCACCACGTCGCCAGCAGTGGTGAGCGAACCCTGCTCCGCGATGCCCAGCCGGTTCTTTCTCCTCGCCAACAACGCGGGAGTGATTTCGTTGAGCGTCGCGTATACGCCGCTGGCGACGGTGGAAATCCGCGTCGCCTCGCGTGCTGCGCACTCCGGATCATCGAAGTAGCCCGACTCGATGTGCGACCGCCAACGGGGGTTGGGCTGGACGCCAAGGGCGCGCACCTCCGCAATGCTCTCGGGGCCGAGGCCGATGGCGCGAAAGTACTGAAGGCACTGATTGAAGTCGGGGGCGACAGCGAGGCTGCCGGCTCCGAGCGGATCGGCCCCGAACGGGGTAGAGTATTCTGGCATCGCAAACCTCATCTTTGTGGTGCTAGCGGCGGCCTCATGGCCACCGCCCGGCGCCGACTCCTTGGGGGGGTCGGCGTCTGCGTTTCAGGGCTTGGGGGGTGTCTTCTGGTCGTTGCCGCCGCCGACGGGCGCCGGGTCGGGGTCGGGGTCGCCCGCGAGGGCCCCGCTCTCCGGAGTGCCCTCGTCGTCGCCGGTGAGCGCGTCGATAATACCCTTGCGGTACCAGCGAAGTTGCTCGGCGGTCGGCATCGCCGCTGGCGGGGGTGGTGTGGCTGGGGTGGGCGTCTTGGCGGTAGGCTTGGTCTTGTCGGCGGGCATGGGACTACTCCACGGGTGAAGGGATCACGGGCGACGGCCACGCCGGCGGCGCGGGCGCTCCGAGCCATGCGTCGAGCTCGGAGGGACGGAAGCGAAGCGCGCCCCCGACCTTCAGGGCAGGAATGCGCTTCTGCCCGGCCCACTTGTAGATCGTCCGGGGCGACAGCCCAAGTCGGGTGCCCACCTCCTCCGCAGTCAACAGGGTTTCGTGCATGGTCGCTCGTCCTCACCTAGGGGCGGGCGCTGGGAGCTGCCTTGCGCTACGATGCACCCCACGACTACGTTTTCGCCGAGCGAGGCACCAGGCAGCGTGCTCAGTTTCCTCCCCCAATCGCCGGAAGATCGGCGTTCATTCGTGGAGAGCGTCTGTGGCGCGGCATGGGCAGCGTCGGTCCCCGCCCTCGGCGCGCCGCGTCGTCCAGACCACTTCAACCTCGTGGACGAGATCATCGCAAAAATCATGTTCCTGCGTGAGCTTCTCCGGATCGCAGGCGAGAGTAGCGTCCGCGCCGACGAACTCCCCTCGTTCCTCTCCCTCGCCTGCCTCCCATCCGCCCTGCGGTTCGCAAGCCCGCATCGTAAAGCGATTCCGCGCTGGCCGGACCTGGGCTGGGTGCGGCGGGGGAAGCGCGGGAAGCAAGGCGTCGCGGAGAAAACTGCCATGCTCGCGCTGGAGGAAGAGGACCCGTTCTGGCTGGAGCGAGCGGCCGGGGCCGACGTACCGGCAGGCGCCACCTGGGAACAGCGGCTGGCCCCCGGCTACTCGGGAACGGCGGCGGAGTCTTGCTACTCGATCCTCTTGGAGCCCCTCCTCCCCGCTGGCCTGCTGTTCGCGAGGCGCCCGCGTGTCGGCGTAGCGACACCGCGCCCCCGCAGGGCCACTGCAACCGTCCCGCGGTTCTGGTTGACGATCGGGTTCCTGCCGGCCGGCGACGAGATGGATCCCATGAGTTGGCCCGCTGGGCGCGTGGACATCGGCGGCGTTCGGCTGCAACGGGTAATCCGCATCCGCATCACGCTCCGCCGTGGCACCGTGATCGCGCATGGCTCCATCGCGGCTGTGGAGACCGGCGACGAGGCCGACGCGTTGCGGGCCCGCGCTGGCGAGCAGGGAACCCGGGTCGCCCCGGCGAGCGCCCCGCCCGAGTGGATTCTGAAGTCGGTCTACCTGCTTCGATCTCCGGCGGAGGCGCCGTTCCCGACCTTCTCAGGCACCCGATTCTGCGACCTGCGCGAGGTGCTCCCTATCGACGCGACCCCCCCGGCGATGGAGATCATGCTTGCGATCAGCCTCGCCCGGTCGGCGCTCCGGTTGCACGCCCGCGATTCAGGCGGTGGTGCACGGGCGCGGCGCGCGCCTGCACCGGGGGTGCTTTCCAGCGCGGAACTGGCGGCGCTCAGGCGCAAGATCCAGAGGTGCTGCCTCGCGCTCACCGACAGGGGCGACGCCCGGGAAATCGTGGCGCCGGGCTTGGGCGACCTACCGGACCTGCTCCTTCGTGATCAGGGTCACCCCCGGGTGCCATGGCTCAACCGCGATTCGTTAGACGCGTTTCTGCGCCCGCGCGTTGCCGATGGGTCTGCGGCCGCTGAGCGGCCAGTTGAGTATCTCCACCCCGCCGACGCGGTTTTGGAGGGGGAGACGGCCGCGGCCCGCGCGGCCCGCGCGGCCGCCTTCCACGTCGCGGGTGGCGACGACGACGGGTAGCCGGGCGGCGTCGGTGGGCGACGCGCGCTGCTGTCGCCTACCGTTCGCTCGTCAGCCAAAGGCGCCGTGGGCGTCCGCCCGGCCGAACCCCGCGAGCGGAGCATGCCTGGCGATCTACCCCGTCCCCTGTCTCTGGAGCGCGAGGATGACGGAGCGCACGCGCCGAAACCAGGTCGGAAACAGCACAATGTGCGCCCGCACCTCGTCCGCGTCCACTCGCCGCGCGGTAGGATGGCCGGCGTCGTTCCGAAGCAGTCGTGCGAGTGCAAATGACGATTGGAAGGATCCTTTCAGCCAGTCGGCGTGTTCACCCAGAGCCTTGGGATCTGCGGCGAGTGCTGCGACGACGGCTCGCTCGACCGCCGCGATCGAGACAGGCACACCCTCGCGCACGCGCTTGAGAACCTTTCGGTCATCCGCCGATAAATGCTGGATCTCGGAGCCGGACGGACGGGCCGTGAGTGCGAGCGCGAGCTGGCTCATCCCCAACTCGTACGCGCAGCCGATCATGGTGGCGCCGGCGAGCCACATTCCGCCAGAGTAGGCTCGCACGGCCTCCGCGAGGTAACGTGCCATCAGCTCGGCATCCGGGACCCCAGCGTTGTCGCTCGCAAACTTGGCAGCGCGGCCGGTGTCGTCGAGCGGCAGGTGGCCGTCGTCGTGCACAAGGCAGCGTTCCCCATGCGGGGTCAGGAGGAACGCCTTTCCCTCTCCGTGGTCGCGAACGAGCAGGCCGCCCCGAACGAGTTCGTCGGCCGCGTGGAGGCGAAGCAGCTCGCGAGCGGTGCCGTCAGCAGTCTCGGGTTCCGCACCGAAGTCGGATTGGATCCGTCCGGACCGACCAAACGAAAGCACCTTGAGGTTGCCCATCCCGCCGCGAGACTCCTCCCAGACTCGGCGGATCTCTCGCCACACCCACGCCCGTGCTGCGGAAATGCCTTCGAACCTACTGGATCTCACAGGCACCAGCAGGGCGCAGCGCATGAGGCGAAGTCCATGCGCTGTCGTATCGCGGCGCCGTGGGGCTGACC
>CAYHRZ010000463.1:0-4650 GCA_964359125.1 uncultured Klebsiella sp.
GACCCGGTCGCTCCCGATGTCGCGCACCTCCCAGGTGAGCGCCGCCACTCGACCCCCCGACATCTCCACGAAGTCGGTGTGCATCCCGGTGATGCTCACCGGCTCGCCCTCGGTGCCGTCGAGCCGCACGCGCCGGATGGCGCCCGGGGAGAACTCGTCGTCGGCCTGCGTGAGGGCGAGGATGCCGTCGCCGTCGGCAGCGGGGATGGCCCGGAAGACCAGGGCCTCGCCGCGCTCGTCGACCGTGTTGTAGCCAAACACGAACCGTCCAGCCTCGTCGACCAGCGAGAGCCAGTAGGTGAGCGTGCTGTTCCCGGTGAACAAGGGCGCCGCCACCAGCCCCGGCGTCACCGCGTCCTCGTCGACGTACGTCACGTTGAGCTCGGGCATCCCGCCCGGCAGTTCCCCGTTCTGCCCCACCCCGGAAGCGCTGCACGCGGCCTCGGTGCCCTCCGCCTCCACCCGCCAGGCGAAGGCGGTGGCAGGCACGATGCCGACGAGCAGGTGCTCGTGGGTGGTGCCCTCGGCGCTCCACGCCGTGGACCGCTCCAGGCCGTCACCGTTGTCGAAGAGCACCCGTGTCCGCGTGCTGTCCACGCTGTCGAACTTGAGCCTCGGAACCGTCCCGACCGCCGTCTGTTCCAGCGTTGGCTCGCCCGCGACGCCCACGCCCTCGCACTCGGCGGGCACCGGCCCGGTGTCGGTGTCGACGGCGTCGTCGTCGTCGGCTGGCTGGGTCGCGGGCGGCGCGCACGCCAGGACCAGGGCGAGGATGGTCGACACTACTCGGCCTCGGGCTCGAGGAAGGTGACCAGCTTCGGCGCGGTGTCCATGCACTCCCCGCACAAGAGCGCCACCATCCAGGTGTCGCCCGACTCGATGCCCGCGAAGGTCGTGTCGCCGCGCAGCGAGGTGAGGTTGGCCCACGTGCTGCCGGCCAACGCCATCGTCCAGCTCTCGTCGGCCTCGGCCGCCATGTCGAACACGATCCCCTCGAGGTCCTCCCGTGGACGCGAGTACCGGCCGAGGAACAACTCGGTGACGGCCGGTGCGTGGAAGGGGTTGGACAGGCCATCCACGGTGACGGCGGACCAGTCCAAGATGAGGCCCACGTTGCCCGTCTCCGGCGCGAGGGTGGCCTGCGCGGCGAAGTCGACGTCCACCTCGAGGCGCGCCGTCGTGTCGGTGAACAGGGCCGTCGTC
Source organism: uncultured Klebsiella sp. (assembly GCA_964359125.1). Taxonomy (GTDB): domain Bacteria; phylum Myxococcota_A; class UBA796; order UBA796; family SXON01; genus SXON01. Next base: position 1,204 of record CAYHRZ010000463.1, read on the forward strand.
ACGTCGGTATCGACGCTGGGGTTGATGAAGGCCATCGCCAGAGCGCCCGCCTCGCGGCTGCTGCTGAGCACCACCAGCCAGGTCGACGCGCCGGGTGTGAAGTAGCGCTGGACCTCGAGGGTATTGCCCATGTTGCCGAAGTCGGAGAGTGCGCAGGCGCTGTCGGTGGGCTGGCAGCTCAGGTAGGCGGTGACGTCGGCCTGCACCAGCGTGTCGGCCTCGAGGCCAGCGAGCACCTCGCCGGGCGAGAGGTCGCGGAAGGCCACCAGGTAGGCCATGTCGATTTCCGCGGGATCCAGGGCGTGGCCGTGGACGTCGTGGCGGAGGCCGTCCCAGCGCACAATCGCGTCTTGTTCGGCGGCCAAGTCGAAGATCTCGGCGCTCAGCTCCGCCTCGTAGCCGAACTGGTGGTCGTCGGTCACCGTGCACGACACGCAGGGAAGGTCGGCGAAACCCTTGTTGGAAACTTCGCAGGCGAGGAGCGCGAGGAGTTGGAGTGTCATTACTTAAAATAATCACACGTTGACCGAGAACCGATGTCAGGCGGCGGTCAACCGTCGGTGCGGGTGCCGTCAACCGGACGTCGCCACCCGGTCAAGATAGGCCCCGTGGCGAGGTTCGCCTTGAGGGCTTTTTCGTACGAACACACCGTCACCGCCGACCAGATCGACGCCTTCGGGCACGTCAACAACGCCGCCTACCTGGTGATCTTCGAGCGGGCGCGCTGGGCGGTGCTCGACGCCATCGGCACGGCCTGGGCCGACGTGGCCGCCTCCGGGGTGGGCCCGCTGGTGCTCGGCGTAGAGGTGAGCTTCGTCCGCGAGGTGCTGCTCGGCGAGACGGTGACCGTGGAGACGCGGTTCGAGCCCACCTCGCCACGACGCTTCAACGTCCTTCACCGCATGGTGGGCGCCGACGGCACGCTCCGTGCGCTGGGGACGATCCGCGGCTCGTTTTTCAACTTCCAGACCCGGAAGATCGAGGCGCCGCCCGACGACGTGGTGGTGGCGATGGGTCTCGAACTGCCCCTGCCGGCCGCGCCTGTCGTGCAGGGCGTGGGCGGGGTGTTCCTCCTGGTGGAAGACCTGGAGCGCTCTGCCGCTTGGTACGCAGAACACCTCGGCCTTCGCCTCGAGGCCTGGGGCGAGAGCCGCGGGGTCGAGTTTCCCGGTGCCGACCGCGTGCCGTCGCTGCGGGTGGCGAGCACCACCTTCGCCCTGGTGCGCGCCGACGGACCGCTCCCGACGCCACGGACGGGGCGGGTGAACTTCCGCGTGCCGGACCTCGACGCCCTCGTCGGGCGCCTGGACGCGGCGGGCCAGCGCGTGGAGCGCCAACCCGACGACTACGGGCGCTTCGCCTGGACCTACGACCCCGAGGGCAACCGCGTGGAGCTCTGGGAGCCGCCGCGGATCAGGTGAACTCGAGCAGCAGGTAGAAGAGGATCGCGAGCACCAGCCCGACGTGGATCACCGCCACGTGCTTCTCCAGCATCTTGGCCGGGCCCTCGCCGCGCTTGCCCCAGATGGCGTTGGCCTCGAACAGGGCGATGAGCACGCACGAGACGAGCAGGCCCACCAGCGGCCGGTCGTCGCCACTGAGGATGGTGAGGTGGGTGGCGGCCGCCATGAAGAAGAGGAGCGGGATCGAGAACAGCGTGTTGGTGCGCGAGGCGAGGAACGCCCGCTTCCCGGCGTCGACCGCCGCAGGATCGGCTTGGCCGCCCGCGGCCACGGCCTCGGCGCTGGCGATGACGATCTTCTGCTTGGGCCAGATGATGAGCCACACGTTGAGGAACATCAGGGTGCCGAGCAGCGTGCCGAGTTGGATGCTGTAGCCCCAGCTCTGGCCCATCACCTCGGGGCCCGCCTGCTGAATCTTCAACAAGATGAGCACGAAGCCGGTGAGCCAGGTGCCCACGGCGCCCCAGCGGAACCACCACAGCGCCCGGGGGGCCAGGTACCGCGTGACGACCGGCCGCGCGGGCTCGGTGCCCGCCTCGCCCAGGAACGGCACCTGCACGAAGTTGAAGTAGTAGAGCAGCCCGATCCACGTGATGCCCGCGAGGAAGTGCATCCAGCGGAACAGGAACGAGGGGCCTTCTTGGCTGAGCATCGCGATGTCCATTCGTCACTCCGGTGTTCGCGGCCCCCCTATCGCACGGCGCGGGAGCGGAGTGTGCGATGGCACACGATTGGCCGGTTGATAATGGGTTGGCATGTTGACCTGGTTGGTCCTGGCCTGCTCCACCGGCCCCGAACTGTCCCCAGCGGCATCGAAGGGGCGCACCGTCTACCAGGCCAACTGCACGGCCTGTCACAACATCGACCCCGCGCGCGACGGCACGCTGGGGCCAGCCGTGAAGGGCGCCTCGCGCGAGCTCCTGGAGGCGCGCGTGGTACACGGGACCTACCCGCCTGGCTACACCCCCAAGCGCACCACCACCCTGATGGTGCCGCTCCCGGCGGTGGCGGGGAGCGTCGACGACCTGGCGGCATACCTGGAGTGAGGACTTCCGGCTTTGCCCCGAAATAGGGTACAAGTGCGCTCCGTGAGCCTCCTCCTTGCTCTACTGGGACTGGCCGCGTGCGACGGCGGCGATGGCAAGCCGGGCGACTCCGCCGACGAGGACCTCGATCTCGACGGCTACGCGGCCTCGGAAGACTGCGACGACACCCGCGCCACCGTGAACCCGGGCGAACCGGAAACGTACTACAACGGTCGCGACGACGATTGCGACGAGGCGACAGTCGACGACGATCAGGACGGCGACGGTAGCGTGCTCGCCAAGGACTGCGACGACGAGGATCCCACCAGTGCCCCCGGCCTGCCCGAGGTGTGCGACGCGGCCGACAACAACTGTGACGGCCACGTCGACGAGGGCGTGAGCACCACCTACTTCCTCGACGCCGACGGCGACGAGTACGGCAACAGCGAGTGGAGCACCACGGCCTGCGACACGCCCGAGGGCTACGCCAGGAACGCCTCCGACTGCGACGACACCGACCCGGCGGTCAACCCGGGGGCGCCCGAACTCTGCGACGGCGAGGACCAGGACTGCGACGGCGAGGTCGACGAGGGCGTGACGGTGTCCTGGTACGACGATGCAGACGGCGACGGCTACGGCGACCCGGCCACCCGGCGGGACGTGTGCGAGCGCCCGGCCGGCGCGGTCCTCGACGGCACCGACTGCGACGACACCCACGACGACGTGCACCCGGGCGCTGCCGAGCGCTGCAACGGGGTCGACGACGACTGCGACGACATCGTGGACCCCTCTACCAGTCTCGACGCCGCCACCTGGTACTACGACACCGACGGCGACGGCTACGGCGGCTCCGCCGGGCTGGCCGCTTGTGACGCCCCGGCGGGCACCGCGGCCTCGTCCACCGACTGCGACGACGCCGACGCCGACGTGTTCCCCGGGGCCACGGAGGTGTGCAACGG
>CAYHRZ010000464.1:0-4645 GCA_964359125.1 uncultured Klebsiella sp.
TGGCCCGTCCCGACCTCGGGGGGGCGCGCCACCCGATCTCGGCGATGGACGACCTCTCGGACTGGCTGAACGACCTGCTGGGCCGCTGCGACTGCCACAAGGACAAGTACCCGAGGTACAAGGGCGACACATGCGGGCAGGGCGGCGACCTCGCCGCCGACGCGGAGTGGATCGTCGAGCGCGGGCGCTGCCGACTCATCTACCACTGCGACAACCAGCGGTGCAAGAAGCAGGCCGACGCGATGATGGACTCGTCCGGTGGCGAGGAGGCCAGCTACTGTGGCCCGGCGTGCAAGGGGAAGGGCGGGTCCGGGAGCCTGAGCTCGGTCTACTGCATCTACAACGGGGAAAGTTGTTTTTGCACCGCGACGTGTGCGTGTGACGACGGCGGTTCCGGCACGCACGACGTGGAGGCCGCGCCGTCTGGCAGCGAGGACGGCGATGTCGTCGAGCGCATGGAACTCTGCCCGTGGGAGCTACCGGACCTGCCGGAGCCCCCGGACTGGCCGGAACCGCCGTGGGAGGATCCCGAGGGAGGCGGCGGGGGTGGCGGGGGCGGCTGGTTCGACTTTGGCGGCAACCCCTGGGGCGACTGGTGGGACCGGATGGGGGGCCACGGGTTCGACGACTTCGGCGGCGAGGGGTCGGAGGGGGGAACGGCGGCGCCCCTGGTGAACCGGGGCCCGGGGAGCAACCCGTGGCACGACCTGGAGGAGTACCAAGAGTGCGCGGCCGCGTGTGACTCGGCGTACGTGCCGGTTCGAAACGCATACTGTAGGAGTCTGGAGGACAAGGGGTACCCAGCCGACGTGCGCGAGGAATGTTGGGCTACCACCCACGAGTCTTCGAAGGTGTGCAGGGGTTTCTGCGAGGAGTACTTCGGGACATGGTGAAGCCCGTGCGGTGGATAGCGGAGAAGTGCATGACGGCGCCCGACGGGACGCGGGTGATTGCCCGGGTGGGTGAGCCGTGGCAGTCCTCCGAGGGCGAGTGGCGCGCACCGCTGGAGGTCGTCGTCGGCCAAGGGACACGCCGCGGGGAGGTGTGCGGCATCGACGGTTTTCAGGCCCTCTACCTCGCGCTCGGCCTTGTCGGGCGGTACGTCGCCGCCGTCGACAGCGACGTCGCGCGGCAGGTGCGCGCCCGGGTCATTTTCCCACGCCTGCTCAAGGCAATTTCCGAGTCCGACGCCGACGAGCTCGACGCGTTGATCGAGCAGCACTACGCGGAGCGCAGTGCCCGGTCGCAGTCACGCCGTCGCGCTCGCGACCCCGAGTGACGATCGCGCCGCCGCGGCGTGGTTCCGCCACTCATCGCGCTCGGGAACTACCCGCTCACGACGCGTACATCTGCACGCTGGCCCCGAACTCGTCGGCCATGTGCAGGGTAAACGCCAGGTCCGGGTGACGGACGACCACGAACCCGTCCGACAACAACGTCTGCTTCCAGTCGCGCCGGTGCTGTCCCGGCCGGAACAGCTGCTCGGTGGCCACGTGCTCGCCGTAGCGCTGCATGTAGCGCTCCAGCCCATCGACCCGGCGGATCTTGCCCTGCCCCTGCGCCCGCTTGAAGATGATCGCCACGTTGTAGTCGCGGGTGACGTTGGCCTCGAAGCTGTGCCAACACACCGCCCGGGCCCACTCGCGGAACAGGTCGATGTTGCTCGAGTAGTTCATCTGGTCCACCAGGTGCCCGCCTGCCGACCGCGCCCCGATCTCGCCGAACACGACCTCGCCGCTGGCCTTGCGGTACCACTCCATGTGGGTGAAGCCGGTGCCCATGCCCAGCGCCCGGAGCACGCCGAGCCCCAGCTCGATGCCGTCGCGTAGCTCGGGCTGGTCGGGGTTGCGGAGCACCACCACCTGGGGCGACACCCACTCGTTGCTCCGCGCGATCAACGGCCGCGGGCGGTACCAGGCCACGTTGTAGAAGGCGGGCCGCCCCTCGATGCACACCGTGTCGAAGGTGTACTCGTCGCCCTCCACGAACTCCTCCACGCTCACCTCCCGCACGTGGCCGGTCTTGGCGAGCACGTTCTCCAGCTCCGCCGCGTCGTTCACGCGGTAGGTGTCGGCGCTGCCGGCACCGGCGATGGGCTTGTAGATCACCGGGTAGCCGATGCGGGTAGCCGCCGCGCGCACCTCGTCGGCCGTGCTCGCGCGGGCGTGGTGCGGCACGCGGAGGCCCGCCGCCTCCACGCGCTGTTTCATGAGCTCCTTGTCGCGGAAGCCGGTGGCGGTGCTCAGCGACATGCCCGGGATGCCGAACACCTGCCGCAGGTCCGCCGCCAGCTCCACGAACGGCTCCCACAGGCACTCCACCCGGTCGAAGCGCACGCCAAAAGAACGCGCCGCCGCCAGGGTGTGGTCGCGGTCGAAGAGCTTGGCGCTGCGGTAGCCGGCCAGCGACCGCTGCACCTTCGGCGAGAGCCCGCCCACGTGGCCGTCGCCGATGCCAAATACCCTGGCCCCCACCTCGGCGAGGCCGCGGGTGAAGTCTTGCATCTCGGGGGGGTAGTTCGGGGCCAGGAACAGGACGTTCATGGCGCCGGGATTATCCCGTGCGACGCCTGGCGAGCAGCAGCGAGGAGGCCGCCAGGACCGCCCCGGGCAGAGCACCCGTGCCGTCGCATCCACACCCGGCGGGGGTATCGGCCGCCTTGCCGGTGTCGTCGTCGCCGGTGTCGGTGGCGGTGCTGCCGCTGTCGCCCGTCCCGGTGTCGACCGGCTCGCCCCAGGTCGGCGCGGTGCTGCTGCCCAGGGTGGTGACGAGGTCGCCGCGACCGAGCACGTCTTCTTCCCAGTCGGTCTCCCACGACAGCCGCAGCTCGTCGATCTTCTCGAGGTCGCGGTCCTTGAGGTCGTCGTCGGCCAGCAACACCACCACCATCGCCATGCGGAACTGTGTGGGCGCGTCGCCGTAGGCGGGATCCCGCGCGCCCTCGGCGGCCACGATGTCGTCGACCGAGAACACCACCGACGTGGCGGGCACGACGATGTCGTCGGCGGGACCGCTCTCGGCCTCCAGGAACAGCGGCGTACTGGCGGGGTCGCGGCCCACCGCGTCCTGGTCCACCTGCTCCACCCGCAGGAAGGTCTGCGGGCCCACCTCCTCGGGGGGCGCCAGCCCCATCAGGTACATGTCGAGGGTGCTGTAGGTCGAGGTGGACAAGTCGATCGCCCAGGTGCCGTCGAGGTTGTCGACCCAGTCGTTGCCCTCCATCGGCGAGTTCGGCGTGTCGAGCCAGTAGGACCAGTGCGCGGTGTCGCGACCGAGCAACTCCTCGGCGCCGATGTCGGCGTGCTCGATCTCGGTGAAAGAGCCCCAGCGGTGCATGAACTCCTGTCCAAACACGTAGCGACTGACTTCGCGATCCGACGTCCAGATCCCGTAGTAGTTCATGAAGATCATGCCTTCGACCTTGGTCTCGGTGGTGTCGAAGACGTCGACGCCGAGCTGGTTGTCGTAGCCGATGCCGCGCACGTCGTTGGCCATCGGCTGGTAGAAGGCGGCAAACACCCCGAAATCGCGCACGAGTACGAAGGTGATGTACTCGTACTCGTCGTCGTAGTAGTCGTAGAAAGCCTCGTAGATGCTGTCGAGTGCCCAGTTGATGTCGAGGCCCTTCTCCACCAACTTCGCGAACCACTCGCCGTCGGCGTCCTGCATGATCACCAGGTCGCCGCTCTGGTACACCGAGAGGTACTTGCCCCCGGCCCGGTTGCCGGCGCGGGACCCCGCCTCGTGGAGGTGCCCGTGGGGCGCCCGCACGTGGGGCCCTTCGCGGAGCATCTCGGCAAACTGCACTTCTTCGGTGGTGAGGACGGGAAGGGGCACGGGCGTTCCGGGAAGGGCCGCGAAGTTAGCGCCGAAGCCGGCCGTCCGCGACGTTGTTGGTTCTCCTTGCGGGAGTTTGACGGTCGGGAAGGATACCTTCGGCGGCGATGCGCACCGTGTTCTTCGTCGCCCCCTTCTTGATGGACGCCACCCTGAAGTTCGTGCAGGCGGCGGCCTCCGTCCCCGGCGTGCGCCTGGTGGTGCTCACCCAGGACGACCGCTCGAAGGTGCCCCCCGGGGCTCTGCACTACGGCGTCGAGAACGCCCTCGACGCGGGCGTTCTGGTGGCCGCCTGTCGCGACGTGATGCGACACACCGGGGGCGCGCACCGGGTGATCGGCATCCTCGAGAACGCCCAGGAGGTCATCGCCGACGTGCGGGGGGCGCTGGGCTTGCCGGGTATCAGCCGTGAGATCGCCGAGAACTTCCGCGACAAGGGCGTGATGAAACAGGTGCTCCGCGACGCGGGCATCCCCTGCGCGCGGTACCGGCGCCTGCACAGCGCCGACGACGGGCGCGGCTTCGCGCGCGAGGTGGGCTTGCCGCTGGTGCTCAAACCGCCCGCGGGTGCCGGGTGCCGGGCCACCTACCAGGTGAACAACCCCGCCGAGCTGGAGGCCGCGCTGGCCGAAACCTCGCCCTCCCCCGCGAGGGAGGTCCTCGCCGAAGAGTTCGTACAAGGCGAGGAGTTCTCGTTCGACACCATCGTGCTCGACGGCAAGGTCGTGTTCCACAACATCCTCCGCTACCTGCCGGGGCCGCTCGACGTCACGCGCAACGAGTGGATCCAGTGGTGCGTGCTGGCCCC
>CAYHRZ010000465.1:0-4644 GCA_964359125.1 uncultured Klebsiella sp.
GAGTCGGCGGCGCCGTCGCCGTCCCAATCGTATGTGAAGACGACGAGGTTGCCGGTGGCGTCGTAGGCGTAGGTCCAGGAGTCGTCGACCGTGCCGTCGTCGCGCTCGTCGCGCTCGGCCGTGAGCCGGCGACCGGCGACGTCGTAGGTGTAGGTCTCGACGTAGGGCGACTCGGCCGTCGAGAGGAATGAGAGGGAGAGCACGTTGTCGCTGGCGTCGTAGGCATACGCCCACGTGTCGACGCGGTCGAGGAGGCCGTCCGCGCCGGTGTCGTAGGCCACGCGGACCGGGTTGCCGCGGTCGTCGTAGGCGTAGGCGGCCCGGCTGTCGGCGGTGCCGTCCCCGTCGTCGTCTCGCTCCTGGACGAGCACGCGACCGTCGGGGTCGCGACGGTAGTTCTGACTCGAGCGCAGGGTGCCGAAGAGGCTCAGCGTGTACGCTTCCGACGCCAGGTAGCCGTTGGCGTCGTAGGTGTAGGTGTAGCCGTACTCCCGCACGGAGTCGCTGCCCCAGTCGACCGCCGTGGACAGGTGTTCGCCCGCCGGGCCGTAGACATAGGTGGTGGTGGCCTCGACGCTGGACGGGTAGCGCCACCAGGTGATGCTCGCGACGTGGTCGTCGTCGTCGTGGGCCGGGGTGTAGAGGTCGAGAGTCAGGCTGCCCGTCGACGACATGGTCTCGCTGGCGGTGAGGGAGCCATGGTCGTCCTGGCGCGACAGGCCGATGGTGTCGAGCGTGCCGTCCGCGTCGCGGTCGTAGGTGAAGCCAACTTGGTGGTTGTCTTCGTCGTAGGTGTAGGTGTACAGTAGGTCAGGTATACCGTCGTTGTCACTGTCCTTTGACATCGACAAGCAGTTGTCGTTCGCGTCGTAGGCGTAGAGGGACACGGAGTCGACCTCGCCGTCGTTGTCGTGGTCATAGGCCACGGTGAGCACGTTTCCGCGGGCGTCGTGGGTGTACGAGGCGGTGTAGTCGGCCACCCCGTCGCGGCTGGCGGTGACCTCGATGACGTTGTCGTCTGCGTCGTAGGTGTAGGCCCAGGTCTGCGCGTCAGCTACGGAGCCATCGGGGTACACGCGGGTGCTGCTGGTGACGTTGCCTTGCTCGTCGTACGTGTATTCGCGCGTCCAGTCGACGGTGCCGTCGTTGTCATCGTCCTGCACGTACTCCACCTGCCTGCCCGCGTCGTCGTAGGTGGCGACGTAGGCGTAGGTCGACTCCGGCACCCAGTAGCCGTGCTCGAGGTACACCCCCTCGACCCTGACGATGTTGCCCTCGGCGTCGTCGGTGTAAGCGTAGGTGTGCTCCCAGTCGCCGTCGAAGTAGTTCTCCCCGTTGTACATCTCGCCCACGTAGGTGTCTGTCAGCGGCCGACCGTGCTCGTCGTAGGCGAACGTCTCCAGGCCCGCGGGGACGCCTGCCGAGGGCTCGTAGGTCGCGACCACCGACAGGCACTCCGCGCTGGGGCCGGTGTCGTCCGTGCGCCCGGTGTCGTCGACGGGGTCGGCGGTGTGGGTGTCGACACGGTCGCCGCCGGGGCTACCCGGCGGCGCGACTGGGCAGCCCGTGAGATGGACACCCACGAGAACCGGCAGGACTCGCCGCGCCACGGTGGACATTTCTACCCAGGTTGAACCTTACTATACCCCGGCGGCCGCGGCACCGTCAACCGGCCTGGTGAGCCGCACAACACCACCCCCGCCGCGCCGGGGATAGGCCCCTCGCCGATGTATAGCCCCGTCGACCTCGCCGAGCGCCACGGCGCCCGCAACTACCACCCGCTGCCGGTCACGCTGGTGAGGGCCGAGGGCGCCTACGCCTGGGACGGCGAGGGCAAGCGCTACCTCGACATGCTGTCGGCTTACTCCGCCGTGAACCAGGGGCACCGCCATCCCCGCATCGTCGACGCGCTGGTGGCGCAGTTGGGGCGGGTGGCGCTCACCTCCCGGGCCTTCCACACCGAGCCGCTGGGGCCCTTCCTGGCCAAGTTGTCCGCGGTGTCTGGATTTTCCCGCGTCTTGCCGATGAACACTGGCGCCGAGGCCGTGGAAACGGCGATCAAGGCCGCGCGGAAGTGGGCGTACCTCGTGAAGGGGGTGCCGGTGGACCAGGCGGAGATCATCGTCGCCGACAACAACTTCCACGGGCGAACCACCACGATCGTGTCGTTCAGCTCGGAAGAGCAGTACCGCATGGGCTTCGGTCCGTTCACGCCGGGCTTCGTGAGCGTGCCGTTTGGGAACTTCGATGCGCTGGCGGCGGCCGTGACCCCACGGACCGCCGCGGTGCTGCTCGAGCCGATCCAGGGCGAGGGGGGCGTGGTGGTGCCGCCCCCGGGCTACTTCCAACGGGCCCGGGAGCTCTGTACCCGGAACAACGTGCTCCTGATCCTCGACGAGATCCAGACCGGCCTGGGACGCACCGGCCGGACGTGGGCCTTCCAGCACGAGGGCATCCGTCCCGACGGGCTCTGCGTGGGCAAGGCCCTCGGCGGTGGCCTGTACCCGGTGTCGGCCTTCTGCGCGGACGACGAGTTGATGGGGGTGTACCAGCCGGGCGACCACGGCTCCACCTTCGGGGGAAACCCGCTGGCGGCGGCCGTGGGGCTGGCCGCCCTGGAGGTGCTCGAGGACGAGCGCCTGGCCCAGCGCGCGGCCGACCTCGGCGAATCCTTCATGTCGCGACTAAAAACACTACGGACACCGGTCGACGTGCGTGGCCGCGGCTTGCTCATCGGCGTGGAGCTACCCACCGACGCCCGCCCCGCCTGCGAGGCGCTCCTGGAGCGGGGCCTGCTCTGCAAGGACACCCACGGCACGGTGGTGCGCTTCGCGCCCCCGCTGGTCGTGAGTCGCGAAATGCTCGACGAAGCCTTCGAGACGGTACAACAGGTGATCCCATAGCCCGCGTCCAGTACGACTACCCCTACCGCCTGCGGCTTGTCCACGGCGAGAGCGCCGAGATCCGCCTGGAGCGGCGTGGCCGCCAAGTGGTGTTCGACCCCGTCGCCGAGCCCACCACCGACGACGTGGTCGTACTCACCGGGCCTGGCCCGGCGCGGGTTCGCGGCACGCTGGCGGCGTTGAAGAAGGGGGTGGCGCTCACGGTGCTTGCCCCGGATCCCCTGTTCGACTACCTGTCGCGACAAGGCAAGGTCGATGGCGGCCCCGTGCCCCGGGAGATCGACGGCATGCGGTTCGACGCTGCCACCTACCCCGCGCCGACGCTGGCTCGCCCGCGGGAACACTTCCTCAAGGCCAGCGTGGCCGCGGCCCGGCCCGGTGCCGCCCTCCGCCGCATCGCCGAGGCCTCGCGGCTGCCAAGTTGCGACCCCTGGATCGTCGAGGTCACTTTCCCCGACGGCGCCCGCCTGTTGCACCTCGACGTGGCCTTGCACCGGGGCACTACCGACGCGTGGACCAGCCGGGTGGCCCCGCGCTTCGGCAACGCCGAGTGGACGATCGCGGGGGTGGCCCACGGCGAGTCGGCGGCCGTCGCCGAGTGGCTGCCGCGCTTCGGCGTGAACCGGGTGCTGGTGGCGGAGTTGGTGAACGGTGAACGCCGGGAGATGGGACTGCCCACGGAGCTGGTCACGCCCCTGCGCGACCGCCTGGTGACGATGGGCGTCGAGGCGCACGTCTTTGGCACGCTCACGAGTTTCCGCTTCGAGTGATGGACCCGGTCTCCGCCTACCGCTACGCCCGCGGCATCGCCCGGGGGGTGCGCCGGGGGACAATCTTCCCGCCTTGTACGCGGGTAGCGCCGGTGGCGGCGCCGGGCGGATCGAAGGTGGTGTCGCGAACTCGTGGTCCCGCGCTGGTCGACATCGAGCACACCGCGCACGCGGTCCCGGTCGCGGGGTTGGCGGAGCCGGTGTCGATCCTCCAGGTGACCGACCTGCACCTCCGTGGCGACGACGAGGTGCTCGCGGCGGCCACCGCCGTGGTGTCGCGCCTGGAGGCCGACGTGGTGGTCCTCACCGGCGACGTGGTCACCCGCGGCTGGACGCGCGAGGCCGCCGACCGTTTCCTCGACGCGCTGCCACCCGCGCGCCTCGGCCGCTACGCGATCATGGGCAACTGGGAGTACTGGGCAAACGCTCCCGTCGACACCTGGCGCTGGTTCCTCGACCGCCACGGCGTGCGCCTCCTGGTCGACGAGAACGTGGACCTGGGCCCGGTACAGCTCGTCGGCACCGACGACATGCTCGCCGGTCGCCCCGACCTGGCCCGCGCCTTCGCCGGCGTCGATCCCGGTCGCCCCACCGTGGCCCTCACCCACTCCCCCGCGCTGTTCCCCGAGGTGGCTCGGCCGGGCGTGCCGCTGGTGCTCTCGGGCCACACCCACGGCGGCCAGGTGGTCCTCCCGGGCGTGGGTTCGATGTTCCTCCCCCGCGCCAGCGGCGACTACCCCCGGGGCTGGTACCAGCACGACACCTCCTGGCTCTTCGTGTGCCGGGGCCTCGGCTGGTCCGTGGCGCCGGTGCGGTTTCGCTGCCGTCCCGAAGTCGCGACCGTCACCCTGACAGGGGTCGGAGGTTAAGCGTTAAGCCTTTCCAACCGGCGCGCCTCCGACCCGGCAGCCGGCGAGTCGCGGGGGACCTGCGGCGTGGTCTGCTGATGCCCCCTCCCCCGGCCCCTCCCC
>CAYHRZ010000466.1:0-4633 GCA_964359125.1 uncultured Klebsiella sp.
CGCAACGCCAGCGAACAAATCGCCGACTGCGTGGGCTACCTCCGCCGCGCGGCGCAGGCGATGGTGGGCGTCGACCGGTTCCGCGAGCGCTATGGAGGCGCGGGGGCCGCGCGGGGGCCCGACTCCAAGAGTTAGAATCCGGGCCCCGTGGAGTCCCCGTGACCCTGACTGCTTTGATGTTCGTGATGGCCCCCGGTTGCACCGGCGACGCGAAGGACAAGGACGCCAGCGGCGACACCGATACCGGTGACACCAACGACACCGACACCGGCGACACCGACACCGGCGACAGCACCGACACCAACGACACCAACGACACGGGCGACACCAACGACTCGGGCGACACCGGTCGCCCCGACTCGGCTGACACCGGCAACAGCCCGCCGCCGGGCTCCTATTCCGGGCCACCCTTCGGCATCGCCATCGTCGGTGACCGCGTCAGCGGAAACAGCGACGAGGTCTCGGTGATCCTCTTCAGCCCGATGGACGCCTCGGTCACCACGGTGGCGGATCTCACCGTGCGCGCCGACAGCTTGGGCGGCTGTGGCGGCTCGATGTTGTGGTTGCTCGAGTCGAACAACAGCGCGGGCACCAGCGACTTTGCCTACGGCATCGACGGCGCCACCGGGACCCTGAACGTCACCCTGGACCTCGGCCCCCTCTTCGGTCCCACGGCCATCATGGGTCGCGGCGACGGCGTGATCATCGGCGGCTCCGACTCGGCCACGGTGGCGCTCTACGGCATGGACGGCGTGGTGGCCAGCAGCGTGGATCTCAGCAGCTACGCCGACAGCGACGGTCAACCCGAGGTCGTGGCCTTCGCCGACACGCCGGCGGGCGTGGCCGCCGTCCTGGCCCGCACCTCGTCGACCGGGTACAACCAGTCGGGCGTGGTGGTGTTCGACCCGGTCGCTGGCACGGTGGCAGGGAACGGCCTCTTGACGGGCACCAACGCCGGTCGTCACGCCGCCTACACCGTCGACGGCCTGGCGGTCCTCTTGATGCCGACGGTCACCGGCTCGACCACCAACGAAGACGGCGGCGTCGAGTTGTTCGACACCACCACCTTCGCGTCGGGCGGCAGCCTCCTCGACTTCACCGGCGTCAAACGGGTCGCCTCCACGCTGTCGTCGTTCGACGCCACGGTGTCGGCTGCGGTGGAAGGCGAGGACGGCAGCATCACCATCTACCGGTACGGCAAGGACGGCGCAGCCCTGGCCGAGGTGCCGTCGGCCACCAACGAGAACGGGCTGGCCACGCTCAACGACTCCTTCCTCTCGGCGGAGGGCAAGGGCGCAGCCGCGAAGATCGTGGCGTACATGCAAGACGCCACGACGCTGGGCTCGGCCACCATCGGGGAAGACATCCGGGGCATCTGGTCCTGCGCGCCGGCGCCCACGCCACCCGACACCGGCGACACCGGTTCCCGCGACAGCGGGCCGCCCCCCGAATAGCGCCCGTGGTTGGGGCCCGGCGGCGGTTAGACCGGCGGCCGTGCTCCCCATCGGGCCCGTCGAGATCCGTCGCCCGGAGCTGCGCGGCGACGTGTGCACGCTGATCGGCGTGGTCTGTCACGGCCACGTCGGCGGCGAGCTGTTGCTCCCCGTCGGACAACTGGTGCGGATGTTCGGCATCAACGTGGCGTCGGAGCTCCGCGAGCAACTCGACGACCGGGGTGACCTCCACTTCACCGGCGAGCAATTCGTCAACGAGGGGCCGGTGATCCGCCGCGAGATCAAGCTCCGGGGCATGCCACTGGACCTCGAGATCGCCTCGCCGCTCCGGGGCCAGCTCGACCGGAGCTACGACCGCTTCACGCTCCATTTCGCGCCGGGGGCCTCCTTCCGGGTGGGGCGCCTGGTGTTCGAGGCGGAGTTGGCCAGCCTCGCGGTCACGGCGGACCGGGTGGTGCTCGACTTCCGGCCCGGCCTGCAACTGCGGGTGGAGCTCACGGAGTCGCCGCCCGCCGGATAGCCCGACCTCCGGAGCTACGATGTCTGCCGAGCGCTACCAGCCCCGCCACAAGGTCCGCATCGTCACCGCCGCGTCGTTGTTCGACGGTCACGACGCGTCGATCAACATCATGCGGCGGCTGTTGCAGCAGCTCGGTGCCGAGGTGATCCACCTGGGCCACAACCGCTCCGTGAGCGACGTGGTCACTGCCGCCATCGCCGAGGACGCCCAGGCCATCGCCATCTCCAGCTACCAGGGCGGCCACAACGAGTACTTCAAGTACATGCTCGACTTGTTGCGCGGCCAGGGGGCGGGGCACATCAAGGTCTTCGGCGGCGGCGGCGGGGTGATTGTCCCCTCGGAGATCCGGGCGTTGCACGAGTACGGCGTGTCGCGGATCTACTCCCCGGAAGACGGGCGACGCATGGGGCTGGTGGGGATCATCAGCGACCTTTTGCAGCAGGCCGACTTCGACACCGCCACCGGCGGGCTCGACATCGCGGGCGTGCGGGCCGGAAAGCCCGGGGCGCTGGCGCGGGCGATCACCCTCGCCGAGTCGGGGCGGCTGTCCCCGGGCGAGCGCACCGCCTTGACCACGGGTAGCCGCGCACCGGTCGTCGGGCTCACCGGCACGGGGGGCGCGGGCAAGTCTTCGTTCTGCGACGAGCTGGTGCGGCGCTACCTACAGGACTTCCCGCCGCACCGGGTGGCGGTGGTGAGCATCGACCCCACCCGCAAGAAGACCGGCGGCGCGCTGCTCGGCGACCGCATCCGGATGAACGCCATCAGCGGGGACCGGGTTTTCATGCGCTCCCTGGCCACCCGGGGCGAGAAGGGGGAACTGTCGCCCGCCGTGGCCGATGCCATCCTCGTGTGCCGCGCCGGCGGCGCCGACGTGATCTTCGTGGAGACCAGCGGAATCGGCCAGTCCGACGCGGGCATCGTGGATGTATCAGATGTATCGGTCTACGTGATGACACCCGAGTTCGGGGCGCCCACCCAACTCGAGAAGATCGACATGCTTGACCACGCCGACGTCGTGGTGGTCAACAAGTTCGAGCGCCGGGGCGCGGAAGACGCGCTGCGCGACGTGCGCAAGCAGGTGAAGCGCAACCGCGAGAGTTTCACCGTGGACGACGAGTCGCTGCCCGTGTTTGGCACCATCGCCAGCCAGTTCAACGACCCGGGCGTGAACGCCGCCTACCGATACATGGTCGAGTGTATCAGTCGGGTATCAGGCGTGGTGCTGGAGTCGACCATCCCCGACCCCGGCGTGCGAGCATCGCCACCGCGAACGCGGATCGTGCCTCCAGAGAGAACTAGGTATATCGGAGAGATCGTTGATACATGTAGGATGTATCGACGCCATGTAGATACGATGGCGAACGTCGCCCGGAAGCGGCAGGCGCTGGCGGTGGCGGCGGCGGAGATGGGCGGCGACGTGGGCACGGCGATCAACGCGCGCGCGGCTACCCTCACCCTGCCCGCCGGCCACCAGGCCAACCTGGATGCCTTCCCCGTACTGGTGGACCGCTACCGGCAGGACACGTACACCTACCAGGTACGTGGTCGCGACATCACCCAGCCGCTGGTGAGCGAGTCGTTGTCGCGCCTCAAGGTGCCCCGTATCGCCACGCCGCGGTTCAGCGACCACGGCGACATCGTCCGCTGGATGGCGCTGGAGAACTTCCCGGGTTTCTTCCCCTACACCGCGGGCGTGTTCCCGCTCAAACGCCAGGGCGAGGACCCCAAGCGCATGTTCGCCGGCGAGGGGGGCCCGGCCAAGACCAACGCCCGCTTCCACTACCTGTGCACCGGCGAGAAGGCGCACCGGCTGTCGACCGCGTTTGACAGCGTGACGCTCTACGGCGCCGACCCCGACGAGCGCCCCGACATCTACGGCAAGGTGGGCGAGTCGGGGGTGAGCGTGCCCACCCTCGACGACATGAAGATCCTGTACCGGGGCTTCGACCTCTGCGCGCCGACCACCAGCGTGTCGATGACCATCAACGGCCCCGCGCCGATCTTGCTGGCGATGTTTTTCAACACGGCTCTGGACCAGCAGGTCGATGTCTTCGTGGCGAAGAACGGGCGGGGCCCGTCGGCCGAGGAAGCGGCTTCGATCCGGGCGCGGGCCTTCTCCACCGTCCGCGGCACGGTGCAAGCCGACATCCTCAAGGAAGACCAGGCCCAGAACACCTGCATCTTCTCCACCGAGTTCGCGCTGCGGATGATGGGCGACATCCAGCAGTTCTTCGTCGAGAACGACGTTCGTAACTACTATTCCGTGTCGATCAGCGGCTACCACATCGCCGAGGCGGGCGCGAACCCCATCAGCCAACTCGCGTTCACGCTGAGCAACGGCTTCACCTTCGTGGAGTACTACCTTGCGCGGGGCATGAAGGTCGACGACTTCGCCCCCAACCTGAGCTTCTTCTTCAGCAACGGCCTGGACCCGGAGTACACGGTGATCGGCCGGGTGGCGCGTCGTATCTGGTCGGTGGCGATGCGGGAGAAGTACGGCGCCGACGAGCGCAGCCAGAAGCTGAAGTACCACGTGCAAACCTCCGGGCGCTCGTTGCACGCCCGCGAGATCCAGTTCAACGACATCCGCACCACCCTGCAAGCGCTCTTGGCGCTCTTCGACCAGTGCAACTCCCTGCACACCAACGCCTACGCC
>CAYHRZ010000467.1:0-4621 GCA_964359125.1 uncultured Klebsiella sp.
TGCTGCTCGTCGCAGAGTTCCGTGGCACCGGGGTACACCTGCGCGTCGGCGTCGTCGCAGTCACCGCCGACGTCCACCGCGCCCGCGCTGCTGCTGCAGCTCTCGGTTGCGTCGTCACCGAAGCCATCGTCGTCGTCGTCGGCGTAGTAGTGCGTCGTGCCCTCGTCGACGCTGCCGTCGCAGTCCTCGTCGACGAGGTTGCAGACCTCGGTCTCGCCGGGGTTCACGGCGTCGTCAGCGTCGTCGCAATCGTCGTCGTTGGTGGCTGAGTAATCTCCGCTCGCCGAGCAGTAGCATGCGCTGGTGGTCGTGCCATACCCGTCGGCGTCGGCGTCGAGGTAGAACGTGGTGCAGCCGGTGCCGCCCAGTTCGTTGGTCTCGTCGTCGCAGTCGTCGTCGTAGGCGGTCGAACAACTCTCCGCGGCGACCCCGGGGTTGACGGTGTCGCGCGTGTCGTCGCAGTCGTCGGTGTCGGCGACGGTGCCCTCCACCGTGTAGACGCCCTGCGCGTCGCAGCGGCAAACCTGGCTGGCGAGGTCGCCGTAGCCGTCGCCGTCGGTGTCGGCGTAGAACACCGTGCAATCTGGGGTGTTCACGTCGTTGGTGCTACCGTCGCAGTCCTCGTCGACCTCGTCGGCACAAGTCTCGGTGGCTCCCGGGCTCACGTCGGAGCGACCGTCGTCGCAGTCGTCGGACGTGCCGAAGCCGTAGTCGTCGCTGTCGTAGCCGTCGCCGTCCTGGTCGTAGTCGGAACCGCCGGAGCAGTTGGCGTCGACCCCGTCGTACCAGGTCTCCGGGGCACCGGGGTAAGCCGAGCCGTCGGCGTCGTTACAATCCGCGCCCGTCGTGCCCGACTCGTTCGCGACCGCGTCGGTGTCGTAGCCGTCGTTGTCGGCATCGAAGTCGCTGTCGCCTGCGCAGTCGGCGTCGACGCCGTCGTAGGCCCGGTCGGTGGCGCCGGGGTGCATCGAGCGCGCCTCCACGTCGCCGTAGCCGTTGACGGCGATCCCCGGCAGGGCCGGGTCGTCGTTGCAGTCGTCGCCCCCGTAGAGGTCGCTGTCGTAGCCGTCGCCGTCCTGGTCGTAGTCCGAGAGGCTGTCGCAGTTGCTGTCGATCCCGTCGTACCAGGTCTCGGCCTCGTCGTTGGGAAAAATCGCCGGGTCGAGGTCGTCGCACTCCTCGTCGAGCGCGTAGCCGTCGGCGTCCTGGTCGAAGTCGTCGGCGTCATCGCAGTTGCCGTCGGTGCCGTCGTACCAGACCTCGGCGGCGCCGGGGTTGACGTTGTTGGGGTCGATGGCCGCCGGGTTGGCCTCCGGGTCGTCGTCGGCATCGATGCAGTCGTCGCCGACGTTGCCGTCGCGGTCGGGGTGCCACTCGCTGTCGAAGCCGTCGGCGTCCTGGTCGAAGTCGTTGCCGCCGTCGCAGTCGCCGTCGACGCCGTCGTACCAGACCTCGGGCGCACCGGGGAAAACTTCCTTGGCCAGCGGCTGGTAGTAGCCCTGGAGGGCCACGAACTCCGGGGGCGTGGCGCTCGGGTCGTCCCAACAGTCCTCCCCGCCGAAGTCGGCGGCGTCGAAGCCGTCGCCATCGCGGTCGAAGTCGCTGAGTCCGTCGCAGTTCTCGTCGACGCCGTCGTACCAGGTCTCGTTGGTGTTGCCCGGGTAGATCTCCTCGCCGGTCATCCCGTTGGGAGCCGCCTCGTCGGGGTTGTCCCAGCAATCCCCCTCGGCGACGGTGAACCCGTCGCCATCGAGGTCTTCGCTGTTCCACGTCGAGCCACAGCCAACGAGCAGGAGGGCAAACAGGAGGCGCATCGCCGCCGCTTATTCAGACCGCGCCGTCGCGCACGCTCCCCGTCGTGAGCTAGAGACGCATGAGCTTCAGTATCCGCCGCCGCGGAGCAGGTAGAAGACGCCGAGGCCGCCCTCTGCACTGGGTGCGCCCACGGCGAAGTCGCCCGTGCCGTCGCCGTCGAGGTCGCCGAGCGCCACGAGCGACGCGGCCACCGCGTCGCCCGCGCTGGCGCCGGTGTAGAGCGCGGACGCCGACCCCATCGAGACGGTGGAACTCGGGAGGTACCCCGTGAAAACTGCCACCGTGCCCGCGTCGGTAGCCACCCCGTCGTAGCCGGGAACGCCCACCAGCAGGTCTTCGTCGCCGTCGCCGTCGATGTCGGCCGCGGCCAGCGAGCGCCCGAGCGCGTCGCCTGCGCTACCGTCGGCACGGAAGTAGGCGTTGGATGTGTCGACCGCGCCGGTGAGGCCCCCGTCGAGCACGAACACCGCGCCGGCCTCGGTGCCGCCGAGGTCGTGGCCTGCGTCGGCGACGGCGATGTCGTTGCGCCCGTCGCCGTCGAGGTCGCCCACCGCCAGGGCGCCGCTGCCGAGGCCGCCTCCGTCGCGGGTGCCGTCGATCGACAGGTCGGCCGCGCTGAGCACCGAGCCGCCCCCGAAGGGGCCGTAGGCCATGTAGAGCGTGCCGCCGTCGGTGGCCGACCAGTCGGCCCCGGGGGCGCCCACCAGCAGGTCGCCCACACCGTCCCCGCTGAGGTCCCTGCCCGCCAGCACCACCGTCCCCGCCGCGTCGCCCGCGTACTCCCCCCGCCAGGTCGCGCCCGCCTCGGTCGACAGCCACGAGGTGCCGACCGCCGTGACCGAGAGCACCACGAAAGTCTTGCCCGCGTCGGTGCCGCCGGCGTCGTCGCCCGGCACGCCGGCGGCGAGCCCCGCCACCGCGTCGCCGTCGGGATCCCCCAGCGCCGACACCGCGCGGAACGCGCCGTCGCCGGCCGCGTCGCCCAGGAGGTAGGCGGCCGCGTCGGCCATCGAGCTCTGGCCCGCGAGCGGCCCGAAGAAGACCGCGCCGGCACCGGTTCCACCGGCACCGGGAGCACCCACCAGCAAGTCGGCGTAGCCGTCGCCGTCGACGTCGCCGAGGGTGGACATCGCCGCGCCCACCTCGTCGGCGGCGTTGTCCGGCGCCAGCGTCCAGACCGCGTCGTCGAGGCTCCCAGGTGGGCCGTACTCCAGGAGGTACACGTGCCCCCCGTCGCTGTCGGCCGCGCCGACCAGCATCTCCGGTTGCCCGTCGCCGTCGGTGTCGCCGGGGGCGGCCACGCTGGCGCCGAGTGCCCCGGTGGTGCCCACCCACTGGTGCTGCAAGACGCCGAGGTCCACCGTGCCCGCCACCGCGCAGCCGCCCGGCCAGTCGTCGCAGGCCCCGTCGGCGCCGTCCATGCACACCTCCGCCGCCCCCGGCGACGACGAGGAGGAGCCGTCGTCGCAATCACCGCCGTCGCTGTCGTACGCGTAGTCGCCCTCGGCCCAGCACAGGCAGGCGCTGCTTCCGGCGTAGCCGTCGGCATCGAGGTCGGCCCAGAAGGCCACACAAGCCGCGGCGCCTTCGTCGTTGGCACTGCCGTCGCAGTCGTTGTCGTAGGTGTCGGTGCACGTCTCCGTGCCGCCGGGGTGGGCGTCGGCGTGCGTGTCGTCGCAGTCGCTTGCGTCGGCCACGTAGCCGCTGGGCGCGGAGCAGGCGCCGGTGGTGTCCGACACGTCGCCGTAGCCGTCGCCGTCGGCGTCGGCGTAGTAGGTGATGGTCTCGGCGATGCTGGCGTCGGCATCGTCGCAGTCGGTGTCGCTGCTGGCGGTGTAGATCCCCAGGCCCTCGCACGCGCACACGTAGGCGGTGTCGCCCAACCCGTCGCCGTCGGCGTCGCGGTACCAGGTCGAACAGGCCACCGCGTCGATCTCGTTGGCGCTGCCGTCGCAGTCGTCGTCGGCAGTGGTGGCACAAGACTCCGACGCGCTGGGGTTCACCGCCCCGTCGGCGTCGTCGCAGTCCTCGGCGAACGCCTCGGTGTAGGTGGAATCGGGTAGGCAGAGGCAGGCGCTCTCGTAGCCACCGTAGCCGTCGGCGTCGGCATCGGCGTAGTAGTCGGTACAACCGTCCGCGCCGGCCTCGTTGGCCTCGCCGTCGCAGTCCTCGTCGGCGGTGCTGGCGCAGGCCTCCCGCGCGAGCGACGAGACACTGCCGTCGATGTCGTCGCAGTCCCCGCCGCCGAACCGCGAGGCGGGGTCGCCGTCGCCGTCCTGGTCGAAGTCGTCGTCGCCCGCGCAGTCCTGGTCGATGCCGTCGTACCAGGTGTCGGGGGCGCCGGGGTACTCGGTGGCGTCGGTGTCGTCGCAGTCGGTGCCGCCGTAGCTGTCGAGGTCGAGGCCGTCGCCGTCCTGGTCGTAGTCGGAGTTGCCCGCGCAGTCGCTGTCGACCCCGTCGTACCAGGCATCCGCCGCGCCGGGGTTGGTGTCGGGATCCCCTTCGTGACAGTCGCCGTCCCAGTAGGTGTAGCCGTCCACGTCGGCGTCGATGTCGCCGTAGGCGCCGCCGTAGGCACCCATGTCGCCCGTGGAGCCGTCGACGTCGCTGACACTGGGGTAGCCCCCCGCGAGCACCGAGGCGGTGCCGGGCACCAGGTCGTCGTTCTCCGGGGCGCCGTCGCAGGCGTAGGCGTCGAAGCCGGGGTCGGTGTTCACGTTGCCGTTGCTGCCGGTGGGGTCGGTGATGCCGTACCAGTCGGTGCCGGTGTTGCCGTACACGAGGTTGTAGGTGGGCGTGACACTGG
>CAYHRZ010000468.1:0-4617 GCA_964359125.1 uncultured Klebsiella sp.
CGCCACGGCACCCGCGGCCACCTCCGCTCACCCCGTGGCCTGGGCTGGGCGCGTGGAGGTGCCACCCACCGTGCCGGTGCGCTTCGTTTTCCCGGCGGGAACGGCGGCCACGGTGGCGGTCGTGGGTAGTTGGAATGGCTGGGATCCACTCGCCGCGCCGATGACCCGGGGCGAGGAGGGCGTGTTCTACACCGAGATCGAGTTGCCCCCGGGGCAGTACGAGTACCAGTTCGTGGTCGACGGCGCCCGGTGGGCCACCGACCCGTCGGCCCCGCTGGCCCGCGAGGACGGATTCGGGCAGAAGAACTCCGTCCTCACCATCTGAGGTGGTGCTCGCGTCGTGGTTGGGCTTCGCGCGGGCCGCGGAACCGCTCCCGCCGTTGGTGCCCGACCGCCCCGTGAGCCTGTGGGAGGCGCGCTTGGGCGCCCTGGGCGGCCTGGCGGGTGACGACACCGGCACGTTTGCGATGGCGGAGGTGCCGCACTTCCTGGGCGCCGGCGGGACGGCCACGGGCGCGGCCTGGGACGCGGGCCTGGGCGGCACGTTCCGCTACGGCGATTCGTGGGGCGCAAACTACAACGAGCGCGCCCACGCCGGGGTCACGCTCCCCGGTGGCGGCGGGGTGGTGGGCTCCTTCGCGGCGGGCGGATCGCCGGGTTGGTCCGAGACGGGGATGCAGGGCCGGTGGGGCCGCCGTTTCCAGGCGGCGGCCGTAGAACTCCGGAGCGGACTGGCGATGCGCGGCGAGGACGCGCGCACGACAACGGGCTTGTCCCTCGAAGCCGAGGCGTCGGTGAGACTATCGGCGCGCGCGAGCGCCGGGGCCTGGATCAACGGCCGGAACTGGTGGACCATCCACGCCCCCGGTTTGACCTTCCAAGGTGGCGGCTACGTCACCGGCGCGCCGTCGGTCGACTCGCGGCTCACGCTCGCAACCGGGGCTCGTGGCGGAACGCAAACGGACGACGCCTACGCGGAGTGGGCTGGCCTCCCCGCGCCCGGGGAGGTGGAGGGCTGGGCGGCCGGCCGGGCCCACTGGCTCCCCCCCGGCCCGGTGGCCCTCGTGGTCGAGGCAGGCGGGGTGCTCGGGGTAGCCGACGGGAGCCGCGAGGGGTGGATCGCCGCGGGCGTCGAGCTGCGGCACGGCGGCATGCGCGCGGCGCCGGCCCGCGCCGCCCCGGTGACCTTCCGGCTGCTCGCGCCCGGGGCACGGGACGTGCGCGTGGCTGGGTCGTTCAACGGGTGGGTGGCGGAGCCGCTGACTCCGGGGGCCGACGGCACCTGGACGCTCCAGAAGGCCGTCGACCGGGGGCAGCACGAGTACGTGTACCTGGTCGACGGCAAGGCGGTCGTCCCTCCCGAGGCCCGCCGGCGTGTTTCCGACGGACTCGGGGGGGAGAACGGCGTGTTCGAGGGCCCCGGGTAGACCTGCTCAGCAGCCCTCGATCACCGCGCTGCTGTCAAACGTGATCGCCGGACAGGTTGTGACGCCGGCGTCGTTGTCGGCCGTTACGGTTGCCCCGTTCTCCACGAAGAACGTGCCGCCGTTGCCGTCGAGCATGGCCGTCGAACCTGCACTGAACCAGCCCCGCATGCTGTTGCCGCTGGCCTGGACGGTGGCCCCGCTCGCGACGTAGAGCGTGAGGTTGTTTCCGCTGACGGTGAGAACTGTCCCGCTACAAACCCAATAGTAGGCGTTGTTGGCTGAGAGGGACTCGGTGCCACGCACCCGCTCGGTCGCGCGATCGAGGGTGACCGAACACGGGTCGCCGTCGTCGGCGTCGCCCGTGTCGCCCGTGTCGACGCCAGCCGCCGTGTCGCCCGTCTCGTGCGTGGGGCTCGCGGTATCGCTCGAATCGGCGGGGACAGCAGCCGTATCGCCGACATCGCCCAAGGTGAGGGCGGCATCGCCACAGCCCAGGAGAAGGATCCACATGCGGGCCAGCCTAGCGCGGTCGCGCTACCCTCGTTCGTGGCTCGCTCGCTCGCCCTGCTCCGCGGCATCAACGTCGGCGGCAAGAACCGCCTGGGGATGGCCGACCTGGTCGACATCTTCGAGACCATAGGTTGTACGAGGGTAGAAACGTATATCCAGAGCGGAAACGTCGTCTTCGAACCACCGGGGGGTGGCCTGGAGACCGTGGCCCCCCGGGTGACGGCGGCGCTGAACTCCCGTCACGGGCTCACCGTCCCCGTCATCACCCGGACCGGCGACGAGTTGCGCCTGCTGGCCGGGAGCAGCCCCCTCGGCGACGTGGATCCCCGGGCGGTGCACGTCTGTTTCCTCGCCGACCAGGCCGACCCTTCGCGACTCGACCCACGCCGGTCGCCGGGGGACAGTTTTGTCGTTCTGGGGCGGGAAATTTACTTACACCTCCCGAACGGAGTGGCCCGCACCAAGCTCACCAACGCCTACTTCGACCGGGTGCTGGGCACGGTGTCGACGGTGCGGAACTGGGCCACGGTGGGGGCGCTCGCCGGGATGGTCCCCCCGGCGGGTTAGCTGGCCTGCCGCCAGGGAGGCCCCTTGTCCACGCTGACCGCCGCCGAGACACTCTTCGCATCGTTCCCCGCCCGCCACGCCATCGCGCGCCGGCGCTTCGGCCGGGGGCTCACGCTCACCGAGAAGATCCTCTTCGCGCACCTAGCCAACCCCGAGACGGCCGAGTTCGTGCGCGGCAAGTCGTTCCTCGACCTCAATCCCGACCGCGTGGCGATGCAAGACGCCACCGCCCAGATGGCACTCCTCCAGTTCATGCTCGCCGGGAAAGACACCACCGCCGTGCCGAGCACGGTCCACTGCGACCACCTCATCCGCGCCCGTCAGGGTTCCGACGCCGACATGGCGGTGGCGCTCGACGAGAACGCCGAGGTGTACGAGTTCCTGCGCACCGTGTCGCAACGCTACGGCATCGGGTTCTGGAAGCCCGGCGCCGGGATCATCCACCAGGTGATCCTCGAGAACTACGCCCTCCCAGGCACGCTGATGATCGGCACCGACAGCCACACGCCCAACGCCGGCGGCCTGGGCATGCTCGCGGTGGGCGTGGGCGGCGCCGACGCCGTCGACGCAATGGTCGGCATGCCCTGGGAAGTCCTCTGTCCCAAGGTGATCGGCGTGAAGCTCACCGGGGAACTGTCGGGGTGGACGGCCCCCAAGGACGTGATCCTCAAACTCGCCGGCCTGCTCACCGTCAAGGGCGGCACCAACGCCGTCATCGAGTACTTCGGCCCCGGCTGCGAGAGCCTCTCCTGCACCGGCAAGGCCACCATCTGCAACATGGGTGCGGAGCTCGGCGCCACCTGCTCGGTGTTCCCGTACGACCGCCGGATGGCGGACTACCTGAGGGCCACCGCCCGCGCCGAGCACGCTGCGCTCTGCGACCGGGTCGCCGGGGCCCTGGTGGCGGACCCCGAGGTGGAGCTGGACCCGGCCGACTACTACGACCGAGTCGTGGAGATCGACCTCTCCAGCTTGCAGCCCCACATCGTCGGTCCGCACACGCCGGACCGCGCGCGCCCGGTGTCGGCGCTGCGCGACGAGGTTGCGCGGGAGGGCTGGCCCACCCAACTTTCAGCGGCGCTGATCGGCTCCTGCACCAACAGCTCTTACGAAGACATCGAGCGCGCCGCCAACCTGGCGCGCCAGGCTGCGGCGAAGGGCCTCAAGAGCAAGGTCATGTTCATGGTGTCGCCCGGGAGCGACCAGATCTTCGCGACGATCAAGCGCGACGGCCAGATGGCGGACCTGGAAGCCATCGGCGGCATCGTGCTGGCCAACGCCTGCGGGCCCTGCATCGGCCAGTGGAAGCGCGACGACATCCAGAAGGGGGAGCGCAACGCCATCGTCACGTCGTTCAATCGAAACTTTCCAGCTCGCAACGACAGTAACCTCGAGACCCTAGCGTTCATCGCCGGCCCGGAGACCGTGGTGGCCATGGCGGTGAGCGGCGAGTTGGGTTTCGATCCCGCCCGCGACACCATCACCCGCGAGGGCGTGAGCCTGCGCTTCGAAGCCCCCAGCGGCGACGAGTTGCCCCGGGACGGGTTCATCCCGGACTTCGTGGGCTTCGTGGCCCCGTCGGAGGCGGGGAAGAGCACCGAGGTGATCGTGAAGGAGGGCTCCGACCGCCTCGAGCGCCTCACTCCGTTCGCAGGTTGGGACGGCAAGGACCCGTCGGGGTTGCTTGTCCTGCTCAAGGCCAAGGGCAAGTGCACCACCGACCACATCAGCGCCGCCGGGCCCTGGTTGAAATACCGGGGACACCTCACCAACATCAGCGGCAACCTGTTCAGCACCGCCGTCAACGCGTTCACCCGCGCCGTGGGCAAGGCCCGGGACGTGGTGGCGGGCGAGGACGACGTCGCCTACCCGGACCTGGCGAAGCGCTACAAGGCCGCCGGCCAAGGGTGGGTGGCGATCGGCGACGAGAACTACGGCGAGGGATCCAGCCGAGAGCACGCGGCCATGGAACCGCGCTACATGGGCTGCAAGGCCGTGATCGCGCGGAGTTTCGCGCGCATCCACGAGACCAACCTCAAGAAGCAGGGCGTGCTGCCCCTGACCTTCGCCAACCCGGCCGACTACGACAAGGTGGAGGTCGACGACCGGGTGT
>CAYHRZ010000469.1:0-4609 GCA_964359125.1 uncultured Klebsiella sp.
GGTGGTGGTCTTCATCACCACGTCCGCGCAGAAGGCCTTGGCGTAGGCGGCGTACACCGTGTTGCGCTCGCCGGCCTCTTTCATCGATGCCGCCTTGAGGCACAACAGGCGCCCCGCCTCGATCTCCATCGCCATCTCGGCGATCATGAACTGCACGGCCTGGTGCTGGGCGATCGGCACGCCGAAGGTCTTGCGCTCGGTGGCGTACTGGGCCGCGTGCTCCATGGCCGCGCGAGCCACGCCGATGGCCGAGGAGCTCACCGCCGGGCGGGTGTGGTCGAAGGCCGCCATCGCGAGCTTCCAGCCGTCGCCCACCTGGCCGACCACGTGGTCGTCGGGGACCTCGACGTTGTCGAACGACAGGCCGCGGGTGTCGCTGCACCGCTGGCCCATGTTCCACTCCTTCTTGCCGATGCTGACGCCGGGCCACTTGCTGTCGACGATGAACGCCGTCATGCCGCCGCGGGCGAGCTTCTGCGGGTCGGTGACAGCGACCACGAAGAACCAGTCGGCCACGCCGGCGTTGGTGATCCACATCTTGTTGCCGTTGAGGATCCACTTGTCGCCCTGCTTGACGGCGGTGGTCTTCAAGCCCTGGACGTCGCTGCCCGCGCCGGGTTCGGTGACCGCGTAGGCGCACATGATCGGCTTCTCAGCCGCCGGCTCGGTCATGGGCGACAGGTACTTGCGCTTGAGCATGTCGCTGGCGCCCATGATCACCGGCTTCTGGGCGAGGCCATTGGCCTCCATCGCCGTGCCGATGCCCGAGCAGCCCCAGGCCAGCTCCTCGGCGATGATCACGCCATCCACCCCGCCGAGGCCCATGCCCCCGTAGGCCTCGGGCACGTGGGCGTTCATCAACCCCACGTCGTGCGCCTTCTTCAGCACGGCCCACGGGTACTCCCCGGTCTTGTCGTGGTGGGCAGACACCGGCCGGATCTCGCTCTGGGCGAAGTCGTGGGCCATTTCCTGGAGGGCGAGTTGTTCGTCGGTGAACTTGAAGGAGATCGACATGGTTGGGCTCCTGTGCGGGGGGCGGCAGCTAACCCCAATCGCGGCCAACTGGGGTACCCGGCGTAAGCGCTCAGCCCTCAGCGCTCAGCGATCGGGGTCGTGCAAGGCCTAATCCTTGACCGTCGCCCGGCGCACGACCACCGCACCTCGGCCGGGCTCCCGCGCTCGACAAGACGCTGTCGGGGCTACCTCGCCGCTGACAGCCGACGGCTGACGGCCGACGGCCGACAGCCGACAGCTGACAGCTGATTGCTGACGGCCAACCCCGAAGAACTGCTCGGCAACGGGCACCGCAGCTAACCCGCCGGCCCCGGGGTGATTAGCAAAGGGGGCATGACGTCGCCCCAGGCCATCGACACCGTCCCCACCCCAAACCCCGACGCGCTGATGTTCAAGGTGCAAGAAACCTTGATTCCAACCGGGACGTACGAGTTCAAGTCGTCGGCGCAGGCCAGCGACGCGCCGCTGCCCCGTCGGATCTTCGACATCAGCGGCGTGCAGAGCGTGCTGGTGGCGCCCCGGTTCATCACCGTCAACAAGGACGACGACACGCCCTGGCCGCTGATCGTCCCCAGCATCAAGGACGCGATCCGTGACTTCCTCGACAGCGGCGACATGGCCGTGCCGGAAGACGAGTTCCCCACCGACGTGCCCATCGACGAGCTGGGACAGAAGGTCGTGGCCCTGCTCGACGAGTTCATCCGTCCCGCGATTGCGCAGGACGGCGGCGACATCCTCTACCGGGGCATCGACGACGGCGTGGTGCTGGTCAAGCTCATCGGCGCCTGCGGGACCTGCCCGTCGAGCACGGCCACCCTCGCGATGGGCGTGGAGCGGATGCTCTTGGAGGAGCTGCCGGAGATCCGGGGGGTTCGGCAGGTGGAGTAGGCGCCTCGCCCCCCTACTCGACCGTGAACGCCGCGCTCACCCGGCTCCCAGTGATCGCGCTCTGGGCCGTGAGCGACCAGGCGCCCCGGTCGAGGGTGCCGAACTCGGCGTACACCTCGATCGCGTCGCCGTCGTCGACCGTCCAGACCGTCTCGACCGCGGCGCAGTTGCCGCCGAAGTCCACGTCGTCCGCGCCCGACAGCGACCACTCCGTCACCACGCAGGAGGTGCTGGTCGCGAAGCTCACCGGGCCGCCGCAGTCGTTGTCCAGACGCGCCAGCCCAGTCACCTCGGCCGGCCAGGTCAAGGTGCCGGACCCGGAGCCGCTGCCGTCGTCGACCGAGCCCACGACCTCGACGACGAAGTCCAGGTCGGCGCCCTCGCATGCGGATGCTGCAGCCGTGTCGCCGGCGTCGTCGTCGTCGACCAGCGAGGGCACGCCCGCGCCGTCGTTGTCGGTCTGGTTCCCGCCGGCGCCGAAGCCCACGTCGTCAGTGGTGCAGGCAAGCAGGGTAGCGAGGAGCGTGCTCATGGGTACAGTATGGCACGGCTCGGGGACACCGCCTCACCCCTCCGCGTACCCCCCGAGGATCACCACCCCCTCCGCCACCGGGTCCGCTGCCGCGCCGGCCATGGGCCGCGCGAGGTACACGCCGTCGGCGTCGTAGGCGGCACGGCGTTCCCACCAGGACACCAGGGCATCGGCGTTGCCCCCGGACTCGGCCACCACCGCCCGGGCCTCGGCGAGGATGTCGTCGCGGCCGCGGGAAACGGCCTGCCCCGCCGCGTCGCTGGGCAACTCCGCCCGAGCCATGGACGGCATGCCGCCCCCAACAGGCACCACCAGTACCCCCACCGTGCGCGGGTCGCTCGCCGGCCCGCGCAGACAGGCACGGACGGGGGCGTAGAGGTAGGGCAAACGATGGCTCACGGCGACTGTTCCGCGGGACTGTACACTTCACGCATCGCCGAAGCGCGTTCCAACAATCCAACGCGTACTGCTTCACGACGTTCCTCGGAGATCCACCCCGCCGGCACGCTGGCCACGGCCGCGTGGATGTCGACATCGTCGACGGTCGCGGCGTCGGCGCTGACCCCCGCCGCGCTCGCCGCGTGTACCGCCGTGTCGAAGGCCCCCGGCGCGCCCCCGTGGCACTCCGGGAGCGCCTGGGCGTGGTCGATGGCCACCAGCGCGCCGCCCACCCGCAACAAGTTGGGGTGATCGGCCCGGCGGTCGGGGTTCAGCGCGAGCCGGTCCAGCGCCCGCACCCGGGCGAGCACGGGGAGATCCTCGCCGCCGAACCGGTCCACGTCGCGGGCGGCGGGGAGCCAGTGGCTGGCGAAAACCGAGGGGCCCAGCTCGCGGAGTCGCCGGGCGTACTCCCGCTCCTTCGCCGTGCCTGCCGCTAGCGCGCTGACCAGCGCATCGTCGACCGTGGCCACCGCGAAGGGCGCCACCGGCACCACCATCGCCAGCGCCAGGTGCGCCACGATCAGCTCCACCGCGTGGTCCGACATCGGTGGTGGCTGCACCTTGCACAGCCAGGCCACGCCGTGGTCGTCGACCACCAGGATCGGGTCCGTGGAGCCGCGCTCCACGATGCCGAGGCTGCGGACGAGGTGGATCGACACCCGGGAGAACTATCGCGGTGCCAGCCACACCCGCTTGAGCCGGTGGACGGTGTTGATCCGCTCCTCGGCCACCCGGTTGGCCGCCATCACCGTGGTGACACCCTCCACCTTGGCCTTGTTGATCACCCGCTTGACGGTGTCGAAGATGTTGGCGCTGTCGAGCATGGCCTTGTCGCGACCGTAGCCCTTGAGCTCGCTGTAGACATTGATGAGGCCGCCGGCGTTGATCACGTAGTCGGGGGCGTAGTTGATGCCGCGGTTCGACAGCGTTTCCCCGTCGCGTCGCTCGTCGTCGAGCACGTTGTTCGCGCCGCCCGCGATGATCGGGGCGCGCAGCATCGGGATGGTGCGCGGGTTGACGATGCCGCCGATGGCGCAGGGGGCCAGGACGTCGCACTCGGCCTTGTAGAACTCGTCGCCCTCGATCACCGTGCCACCGAAAGCATCCATCGCCCGCGACAGGCGCTTGCCGCTGACGTCGGCGTACAACAACTTCGCGCCCTGGTCGTGCAGGTACTTCGCCAGCCAGTAGCCCACGTTGCCCACGCCCTGGATCGCCACGGTGCGGCCCGACACGTCGGGGCTGCCGTGGTGGAGCCACGCCAGGCCACAGAGGAGGAGGTGCTGACCTTTCACACCCTGGAGTACCTCCGGGCGGTGCAGAGCCTGAGCCGCGGGGATAAGGGGTACGATCCCGCCCGGTACGGCTTCAGCGAGCACGGCATCGCAGGTCAGAAGCGGCTCGGAGACCTGTTGCGCGTGCTCGACCGCCCAGGCGTGATGTTCGTCCCGGCGGCGTCGCGCCTTCAGTTCGAGCAGCAGTTGGCGCAGCGGCGCAACGTCCTGTTCGCCGCCAGCGCCAATGTGTCGCGAAAGGCAGAGGCCGCCAAGGTCCCGCCGGAAACCGTGGCCGGCTGGCTGCTGCGCCTGGCCCTCGGGCCCCAGTTCGGCAAGTCGAAGCCCACCGAGCTGGGTTGGGAGAAGTTCGGACCCCTGATCAACACGCTGCGCACGCTTCCGCGTGAGGTCGTGGAGCGGTTCGCCAAACCCCCCGAGCGCACGGCGCTCGTGGTGT
>CAYHRZ010000470.1:0-4586 GCA_964359125.1 uncultured Klebsiella sp.
TATAAAAACAGGGCCTGTAAGCCATGGACGCGGTGTCCTCGTACTACGGCCGCCTGAATCTCCATTCCGGGCACCAGCTCGAGGTCCGGCACGAACGCCAGGGCGGGTCGGCCGTCTCGGAACACGATGGTGGGTTTGAGGTCCACCTTCGCCTCGGGTAGCTGGAACGTCGACGACCACTTGCGCCGCAAGCCGCCATCCAGCCTCTCGACCTCGAGGGTTCGCGACAGCGCCTTGCCACCGTGTACGAGCACGACGTCGCCGCCTGCCAGCGGGGTGACGAGGGTGTTGAGGGCTACGCCGAGCGGCGCCTCGACCGCGGTGGTTGCCGAGGCGGCGACCTTGCGCGTGGTGTCGTCCGCCTGCCGCGAGTCGGCGAGGGCGAGGGGGACCCGGGCGAGAAGGGCGGCGACTCCGAGACCGATCAGTTGGCGGCGCATGAGAAACTCCGAGAATCGAGAGGGTGGAAGCGTGCCATGGGCAACGTGGTCAGTCGGTGACGACGACGGTCTCGGACCAGGGCATGCCCTGGTCGTCGACGACGACGGCAACGTCTGGATCCAGGCCAGCGGAGACGACGTTCGTCATGGTGACGGATAAGGGGGGGGCGTCGGTGGAGACGCTGGCGACGGCGAGCGACACGCTCGGGGCCAGGACGGCCAGCGGGAGGGAGATGAAGGCGAAGGTGCGGATGATCGTGGACACGGTGAACCTCGTGGGTGACCCATTCCAAGGGGCGCCGGTCGAGTCCGTTACGCCGGAGGCCGAAAGAAACGGTCGCCGGGTGTTTTCTGCGCCCGGCGCGTAACGGCGGGCGACCCCGCCCCTTCACTCGGGGACGTCCACCACCCGCCATCCCGGCGACGCGGACCCCCGGTCAAGCATGTACGCCTCTCTCGCTCGCCCTTTCGCCGCCACCTTGGTCCTCCTGCTCGCCGCCTGCGGCGACGACGGCGAGGGCGCCCTCGGGGCCGACCCGGAGCCCGAGTTCGGCTGCTCGCTCGACAACTCCATGGTGTGCGTGGAGTACGTCGGGGCCGACGTCGTCGACGCCCTCTGCGGGCAGCAGGGCACCTCGGAGGAGGCCTGCACCGAGGAAGGCCTGGTCGGTGTGTGCGTTTCGCAGGCAGGAACCGGATCGGAGACCGTTTCCTACTTCTACGACAGCTTCTACGACGAGGACTCGGCAGCCGAGTTCTGCGCGGACATGGGGGGTGACTTCTCGCCCGCCTAGGCCTGGTTCCCGGTGCTCGCGTTGGTCCCGGCGGGGTGTGTCACCACACCCCGCCGGGCTCTCGTGCGTGGACACCACGTCTTTCGCGGGTGGCACCAAGATTGGCTCCCGGGGCTGTAACGGCGCGGCTACCCCCCCCTTGATGGGTGGTGTGCGCCCCGTCGGGCGCCACCGGAGCAACCATGACCATCCTCGTTCTCGACACTCTGCTCGCCTGCGCGCACGACATGCCCGACACGGCGGGGGCGGCCACCGACCCCGCCGAGTCCACCGACACGGCCGGCGCCGACGACACGGCCGCGAGGTTCGGCCAGGCCCCGGAGCCCGCCATCGAGGTGCGGCCCCGACTTTCGGCGGGAGACGACCTCGGCGGGGTCGAGGTGATCGACGAGCCGGCGGTGCTGACGCCCGGGCGTCCTCGCCCGGCCCTCGGCAACACCTGCCACCTGCGCACCGGCATGACGTGGGCCTGGCGAGACCGGGAACCCGCCCTGCACGCCGACCTCGTCGGTTGCGAGCCGGGGGTCTGCGACCCCTACGAGGGCGATACCGTGTGCACCGAGTCGCTGCCGGTGCTCTGCATCAAGCAGACCGGGGCGCCCAACCCCGGCGTCCCCGACGGGTTCTACGACGGCTGGGCCGACGGCGGGGTCCGGCTCAGCGAACCCGTCGTGGGGTGCCGGCTCGACAGTGTCGACGCCGCCACCGACGTCTGTAGGCGGGCCTTCGGCTACGGCTGGCGGATGGCGGAGTTCCACGACGGCGGCGGCGGCTGGAACTGGTGGGCGCACGGCAAGATCGACCAGGTCACGCGCGCCTGGGCCCACATCGACGACCAGAGCGCCAACTGCTGGAACTCGCTGTAGGGCGGCCGTGGCCAGGGCCGGTGGCACCGGCGGGCAACGACGGCGTGGTCGTGGCCCGTTGTGAGCGCCCGGACTAAGCGGCGTGGAGGCTTGGCAGCCCCGGCGCTACGCCGGCGGTTCCGACGACAGCCGGAGCCGGGTCTCGAGCAGCCAGCCCAGCCAGCGCGCGCGCGCGGCCTCGGGCACCGCGGGCCCGACCCGGAGCTGGTACCCCCGCCGGTCGACCACCAGCTGGTAACGGGCGCTCTCCTCGGACTCCAAGCCCGTCTTCTCGACGGACACGCGCTCCCAGCCCAGTGTGGACCATGTCCCGCCCCCGCGCCAGGGCAGCGGCCCGTTGGTGACCGTGACGACCTCTGGGGTGACCGTGAACGTCGTGCGGTTGAGTAGCCGGGCCAGTCCGGTATACGCGACGCCCGCACACGTGAGCGCGAGGAGGGCACGCAGCACGAGCGCGCCCGCTGGACCGTGGCGCGCGTCCGAGCCGTGGGTGGCCACGAACCAGAGCCCGGCGAGGGAGAACACGAGGGTGACGAGCGCCTGCCACGTGTACCACCGCCACGAGGCGCTCACCGTGTCGCCCTCCTCGTACACCGCCATGCCCTCGGGGCGGGGCGGTTCGGGGCGGGGGTGGGGCGGCACCCGCACACTCTCGCATGTCGCAGCCGTGGTGGGAACTGTCCCGGCGGAATGGTCACCGCAATGCCAACCGGGGCTCGTAGCTACTCCAGGAACGGTTCAGGCCCGTCCCCGGTCACCACGCCCGGTTCACAGTGAAAAAAGACGCGGCGGGCCTTGTACCGTGCACGCAGCCGGATGGGTAATTGCAGCGCCCCCCCGGGATCCTCCCTGCCCAACAGTTCTGCGGCCTGGTCGGTCGTGTAGTAGTGGGAGAACCACCGCTGGTGATTCTTGACGAGTACCGGCTCGAAAATGGCGGTCGATAGTCCGATGAAGCCTAGGGCGAACGGAATCGCCACCGAGCCGACGGGCGCGCCGTCGTCTCCCGCAGCCACGCCCATCGCGACGAAGCCGACGGTGGCGAGGAGCAGTCCTCCGCGACCTACCCAGGCCCCGGTTTTCGTCTGTTTCTCAATCCGACCGAAGGTGGCGTCGTCGCCCGCGAGCCATGCGAACTTCGCTGGATGTATGGGACTATCGTGGGCATCGCACACCGCCCACGTCCGGGCGCGCGTGTAGTACCGCGTCGTCACGCCGCCGGTCGTGGTGCTCCCGGTCGGCTCGTAGAACCGGAACTGGCCCAGGTAGAGGTGGTGGTAGTCACCTAGGCCGATGGGGAGCGAACCGGGGTCGCGTTCGTCGTCGTCGACGGGCCCCTCCTCGACGGCGGGCACCGTTACGACCTGCTCCGGCAGCGGAGCCGCCGAGGCGGTCGTGGCCGTGGAGCACCAGGCTGCCAGGACGAGCGCGTGGCGGGTGAACGTCGACGGGTGGGTCACTCTGCACCCTCGGCTGGCGGCAGCGACGTGTCAGGCGGGACGCCGTCGGGGGTCGGTGGCCCTGGTGTCGGGGGCGTGGCAGGCGCCGCCGGCGGCGCGGTCGAGTTCGGCGCGGCGAGCGAGCGCGCGTTGTGAGCCTGCACCATCCGCTGCATCTCGGCAGTCGTGTAGTAGGGATGTGAATACGTTCCGTAGATTCCTCGCATGGTTCGCTGTGCGCCGAAGTTCAATAGCGCGACGCTGCCGCCGCCGAACAGCAGACCCCCCGCGAGCCGGCCTGCGGGTTCGGCGTCGTCGGCTGACACGAGCGCTACGCCCACCGCGAAGCTTGCTACCCCGCCCAGAATCATCCCGATTCCGGACAATGTGCGCTGCACCGTCGTGGCCCGGGACCGCTTGGCGAAGCCCTCGTCGCCTACGACGCGGGCGAACTCGCTCCCTGACAGCCATTCGTCGTCTTCGACTCGGTACACGGCCGGTTTGGGCACCGAGAACATGCCGACGTGCAGGGTGGAGAACGAGCCGCTGGTGTCCTTCCAGAGGGGCATGACGATCGGGTACGGCGCGGGGCGGATCTCCAACACCACTCGCGACGAGCCCGACTTTTCGCTCGGCGCAGCGGCGGGCGGCTGTTCGCTGTCGAAGTGGAACTCGTCGTCGGCGTCCTCCGGTGGGAGGGCCGGGGTCACTTCGTCCTCGGCGTGCGCGAGGGGGAGCGAGGCAAGGAAGCAGAGCAGCATCGAAGGACTCCACGGACGTGAGAGAGAGCTGTTTGTCTGGCCAACGGTCTGCCGGTCAGGGCAGGCTACCACGGGCGGATCGTCGGGGGTCAGCGGCTGCGGCCCGGCTGCGCGGGCCGCGCTGCGCTCCATCGGGCCGCTAAGG
This sequence comes from uncultured Klebsiella sp., assembly GCA_964359125.1. Taxonomy (GTDB): domain Bacteria; phylum Myxococcota_A; class UBA796; order UBA796; family SXON01; genus SXON01. Next base: position 4,446 of record CAYHRZ010000470.1, read on the forward strand.
CTACGCGCAGTCGTCGTCGCCGTCGGTCAGCCCGTCGCAGTCGTTGTCGGCGCGGTCGTCACAGAGTTCGAGCGCCGCGGGGGAGACCTGGGCGTCGGTGTCGTCGCAGTCGGTGCCGTCGGCGACGTAGCCCGCCGGGGG
>CAYHRZ010000471.1:0-4196 GCA_964359125.1 uncultured Klebsiella sp.
GCTGGGCCTCGGCGAGATCGTGGTGGAGGCCGGGGGGGAGCCGGGGGCTATCTCCGGCTTGCCGTGCGACCGGACGGGCGCCGCCGCGCTGGTCGACGACCCCCGGCTGCCGGTGATCTCGTTCACGGGATCGGACCGGGTGGGCTGGGCGATGCGGGCCCGGGCACCCAAGAAGCAAGTCGTGCTGGAACTCGGCGGGAACGCGGCGGTGATCGTGGACCACGACGCGAACTTGGAACTGGCGGCCCCCAGGATCGCCGCCGGGGCATACGCCCATGCCGGCCAGGTTTGCATCTCGGTGCAGCGCGTCGTCGCCCACCAGTCCGTGCTGGCGGAGCTGCGGGAGCGGCTCGTCCACGAGGTCCGCACCCTCCGCTGCGGTGACCCCGCCGACCCGGCGGTCACCGTCGGGCCGATGATCGACGCCTTCCATGCCGGGCGCGTGGAGTCCTGGATCGCCGAGGCGGTGGCAGGCGGGGCCACCTGTCACGGCGGCGGGCGCGAGGGCTCGGTGCTGCGGCCCTCGCTGGTGGAGGGGGCGCCCCCGGGGAGCAAGCTCGTCGCCGACGAGGTGTTCGGCCCCACGGCCATCCTTGGCAGCTTCCGGGACTGGGACGAGGCCATCGCCGCCGTGAACGCCGGCCGCTACGGGTTGCAGTGCGGGGTGTTCACTCGCGACATCGGACGCCTCTGGCGCGCGTTCGACGGGCTGGAGGTGGGTGGCGTGATCCACGACGACTTCCCCACCTTCCGGGTCGACGCGATGCCCTACGGCGGCACGAAGGAGTCGGGCGTGGGCCGCGAGGGCCCGCGCTGGGCCATCGAAGACTTCACCGAGCCCCGCGTGCTGGTCCTCAAGCCCTAGGCCGTAGGCTACTTCCCGCTCACCACCGCGAGCACGGCATCGTAGTCGTGCTCGGCGATGCTCCCCATCCGCACGCAGCGGATGGTGTCGGTGGGATCCACGAACAAGTGCACGGGGAGCACGGCGGAGCTGTCGAGGCCGATGGTCGCCATCCACGGGGAGAGGAGGCTCACCCCCGCGATCCGCGGACCCGCCGGGATGTCGGGGTGGGCGGCGCGCCAAGCGGCCACCTCGGCCGCGCCCGCGTCGACGCTGAGGAACTGCAACGCCACGTCGGCCCCTGCCTTCGCCAGCTTTGCCTTCCACTTCACAATCATTGGCATCTCTTCCACGCAGGGCTTGCACCACGTGGCCCAGATGTTCACCCACGTCCAGCCCGCCGGGTTCTCCGCCGGGGTATCGGTCTCGGGTAGCGCGAAAGGCTTGCCGCTGCGATCCTCGCAGAAAGCATCGACGTCGACCGCCTTCGCGGGCGCGGCCGCGACCGCGTCGACCCGGGACTGCGGCTTGGGCGCGGGGCGGTCGCTGGCCGGGCACCCCGTGAGCGACGAGAGGAGGAGCAAGGTCATCGCGGGTTCCTCACAGGCGACAGTCGATCCAGGCCATGAACGCCGAGCGGTTCAACTCCTCGGGCTGGCAGGTGTCAGCCGGGCCGCTCCGGTTCCACGTGCAGAACTCCTCGTCGAGCTGGGCGAACTCCTCGCCGAGCCACAACAGGCCCACCTCCTTGTCGAGGTCGGGGTCGTTCTTGGTGGACTTGAGGTAGTTGAACACCGCCGTGCCGCGCTTCTCGGAGAGCTGGCGGTTGTACACCTCGCTGCCCTCGGGCGAGCTCCGCGACACCACGAAGAAGTACGACGCGCCGCGCTTGTCGGCGTACACCTGGTCCACCAGGGCGAGGTCCGCCGGGTCGAGCTCAGCCGACTCCTTCTCGAACTGGATGATCGCCGCCCGCTGGGCCAGCGGCAGGAACAGGGCGTTGAAGTCGGCACCGGCCAGGGTGGCCACGCTCTTGGCCTCCAGCGGCTGGCAGCCACGGCCGCCCGATCCCTCCAGTCCACAACTCTGCAATACCCGCCGGAGGACTTTCTTGAGGTCCGCCGTGCAGTAGCTGTCATCGGCCATCGACGCGGTGGGCGCCGGGGGGTTCTCGGCGGCAGCCGCCTCGTTCTCGACGACCCGCCCCTTGGCGGCCTGGATTTCGACCGCGACGAAGGCGGTGGGCAACAAGAGGCACACGCCAGCGGCGGTAGCGTTTACGGCAGTGTTCACGGGGTACTCCCAGCGGAAGGGGCGGCCTTGGCACCCTGCGCGAGCAGTCGCGACAGGGCCCAGTCGAGGCCGAGGTCGGTGTCGGCGTCGCAGAGCTTCACGCCGTCGACGTACAGCTGTGGCGTCAACACCGGCAACTGGTTCGCGACGACCCAGCGCATCGAGCGGTTGAGCTTCGTCTTCACGGCGTTGCCGCCGACGCACGACTTCAACTCGGGGAAGGCCTCGAGCACCATGCGCTTGGCGGCCTCCGGATCACTCGTCGTGGCGACGCGGATCTCTTCCTGGTTCAGGAAGGCCCAGTCGATGACCGCCTCGGCGCGGGACTCGGCGCAGATCACCGCCTCGCTGACCGTGCAGGCGCCGGGGTGCATCGCGGCGCTGACGTTCCAGTTGCAGGCGTTGTCGAGGGGGAACAGTACGACCTTGCGGTCGAGTTGTTGCGACAGGCCGCTGGCCTCCAGCCTGCGCTCGAATCCCAGGCAGGACGGGCACAGGGGATCGAGCACCTCGATCGTCGGCTTGCCCTGCGGGTTCTCGTCGAGCGCGATCATGATCTTGTTGGTGTCGTCGGGCTTGGGCAGGGTGCCGCAACCCCCGATGTACCCCGAGAAGTCCGGGGCCAGGATGAGGTAGGTGAGCATCGGCACCGCCACGAAGCCACCGAGCGTGGCCAGCCCGACCACGATGCCGGTGGTGCCCGACCCGCCCGGGGGCGCGTCGAGGGACTCCTCTCCACCCAGGCCGATGTCGCTGAGGCCGGTGTCGCCGCCGGCCGACCGCCATGCCCCGAGCGCGCCCGCGAAGCTGACCGCGCTCGACACGTAGGTGCCCACACACAGCTTGCAAGCGGCGCCGAGCTCGGCGAAGGCGATGTACCCCATCAGCAGCGAGGCGAGGACGGGCACGATGCTCGCGAGGAACACGAAGAACGTCGCGCTGCGATCCTCCTCACGCTGGTTGAGCACCAGGTCCAAGCCCCGGTACACCAGGAAGGCGAAAACCGCGAGGCCCGGCAGGGAAATCGGAATCCCCCCCCACACCAGCGTGCGGAACATCGAACTGTAGGGGCTCATCAAGGCCACCTTGCAGCCCGGTTCTTCGCCCGCGACCTCCTCGCCCAGGCCCGGGATCGACGCGCACACCAACTCGTGCACCTCGCGGTCCAGGTGCTGGATGAAGTCGAAGGTGGAGAGGCCCAGGAACACGGAGCCGCCGAGGGCGCCGAGCAGAAAGACTAAGGTAAAGGGACGGATGCGCATGGTGCCCCCTCGTTGGGACCGGCGCGGCTATCCCTAACGGGCTTTACCTGTCAATGCTCTAGAATGTACCTGCGACCGCGACAAGGCCCAGGCCCAGCGCCGCCACCCCGAACCCGGCGGATGCGCCGGTGAGCCCGTTCACCACCTCACGCCGCTGGTCAGCCTCCTCTACCGTGGTAGATCCACGGTAGTTGCCGTCGGCTAGGTACGCCGCGCCCAACAGGGCCCCGGCGCCGAGGGCCGCGCCGCCGGTGGCCCACCACGCCCAGCGATGGTCCGCGCTCCCCGAGGGTGGGGCGCGATCGTAGGCGGGGACTCTCCCGGCGTCGGGCGCCCACACCGTCCACAAGGCCACCTCGTCGGAGGTCACCGCCTGCAAGACGAACGGTCGCTCGCTCGGGGCCATCGTCAGGGCTTCGTTGGATGCGGCGTCCACGTGGAACCGGACGAAACCGTCCACGTAGAGAGACCCCGCAGCCGCGTTGGCCAGCGGCACCGTGGGCTCGGCGGCCGGGAGCACGTCCCACGCGGCCCGCAACGGCCCGCCCTCCGGGGCCATGGCCTCGGGCAGCCCGATCGCAGGGTCGCTCGCCCGCGCCGCGGCGAAACAGCGCTGGGCCTGCTCGGTCTCGCGGCCGAGGAATGCGGCCAGGCCCTCGGCCCGGTGCACCCGCGCAGCCAGTGCCGAGCTGACCTTCCGGCCCAGACAGCCGAGGATGGCCCGCTGCGTGGACATGGCCGCCGCGAAGGCCACCGGGTCCTGGCCCCACTGGGCCTCGACGTCGTGGAGCGCCGCG
>CAYHRZ010000471.1:4206-4572 GCA_964359125.1 uncultured Klebsiella sp.
TCCGCGTTCGTCCGTTCCACCGGACATGCCGCCACCGCGAAGCTCACGAAAACGGCCAGCATCAGTAGTCGGCCCCCAGGATGAAGAACACGCCTCCCGTGACCCCCCCCGAGCCGTCCGTGGTCCCTGGGGCGCCGACCGCCAAGTCGGCGAGCCCGTCGGCATCGACGTCGCCCACCGCCGTGACCGTCCAGCCCGCCATCATCGCCTCGTGGCTGCCGTAGTACGACTGGGCCACATCGCGCAGCACCGAGCGACCCGCCACCAGCGGCCCGCGCACGATGTGCCCGCCGCCGGCGTAGAGTTCACCGTTGGCACCGCGCTCACCCGGCCCGCCCATCGCGACGACAACCTCGCCGACGCCGT
>CAYHRZ010000472.1:0-4562 GCA_964359125.1 uncultured Klebsiella sp.
GAGCCCGTCGTCACCGAGCCCATCGTCACCGAGCCCGCCGTCACCGAGCCCGCTGTCACCCGACCGCCGTCCACCACCACCACGACGCCCGGCACCACCACGAGGCCGCCGGCGTCGACCTCGACGCAAACGCCGGTCGCCGTCGAACCGGTCGTCACCACCCCCGTCGCCGCCGTCGTGACGCCGGAAGGGCCAGCCACGGTCGTCGTCACCAAGGTGAGCACCGGCAAGCTCGAGACCAGCGCGCCCGGCGAGGCCAAGCTGGGCGACACCGTGAGCTTCGGTGCCACCATCAGCGGCAAGTACACGGTGAAACTCTACTACCGGGGCGTGGGCAGCGGGGCGTTCCGCGAGAAGGCGATGAGCAGCAGTGGCGGCCGCTACGTCGCCACCGTCACCATCGACGAGACGATGAGCGGCGGCTTGCAGTGGTTCGTGCAGGCCAACGACCCCGCCGGGGCCACCGTCCGCGACGGCAGCGCGATGTCGCCCAAGAGGGTCGGGGTCAGTCCTTGACCCCGCCCGTCTCCGCGTCGGGCATGCCCACGTAGCGCTCGGGGATCTCCCACACCAGGAGTCGCGGCGGCGACTGGGTCCAGGCCTCGTCGGCGAGGTAGCTGTCCATGGCGGCGAAGGGGCCTCGGCCATCCACGACACTGCTCCGCGCCGGGGCGGTGCCGGTGCCTGCATGGCAGGCGAGGTTCAATGTCCGGGTGGCGACGCGGAGATGGGCGCCGAGGACTACCGGCTCCCGCCGAGGAAGATCCAGATCGTGCCTGGATTATCTTCCCAGTTTCCCCGATTGGAGCCAACCACGAGATCGTCGAATACGTCGGCGTTGGTATCGCCCGCGGCCAGAGCGGTCCCGAGGGTCTCCCCCTCGAGCGCGCCCAGCACGCGCCCGCTGCCCTCGCCGCCCACCTCGCGGATCCCTTCGAAGGGCCCATACTCCACGTACACGACGCCGGCGCGATCGGCGACGGAGCTCTCCACGTGATCCGAAACGGCGACGTCCATGTGGCCATCGCCGTCGAGGTCCAGCGTGACGATCTCCGCCCCGAAGCCGCTGTCCGAGCAGTCGCCCCCCACCAAAAGGGGTGCGTCCATGTCGAACTGGGGCAGGCCCGCCTCCATCACCGTTCGCACCAGATCGCAGGTAGGGTCACCCCTGTCGCCGACCGCCATCGTGGTCATCAGCTCGTCGCGACCGTCGTTGTCGATGTCAGCCGAGTGGTAGTCAAACGCTCCCCAGGCCCCCGTGTAGTCGTCGTCGTCCGGCCATGTCCCCCCAAGGCGGGCGTCGGCCTCCCGGCCCTCGGCGTCGGATGACAAGGGTCCAAAGTAGACGTCCATCAACTGGCCGTCGGCGAGCAGCAACTCGTGCGCACCGTCGCCGTCGAGGTCGCCGGCATCCCTCGGGGCGAGTGGCCAACACCAGCCGCCCACGGCCGCCGTCGCGCCCAGTCGCGCCACGTCCGTTGTCTCCACCACACCCGGCGTCGACGCGTCCGCCACCCAGGCGCCATACTTGCAACTGTCGTAGGTCACGTACCAGGCCGCCGTGTAAACCACCGCGCCACCGTCTGGCTCGGGCACGAAACCAGCAAAGCCCAGGCTCCAGAGTTCCATGGCGTCGTCCCTCGGGCGCTGCCACCGAAGGTCCAGGTCGGCGTCATCACGCCGGAGGCCGGGCCGCAACTCGGAATAGTAGAGCGCGCCAACATATTGTTCACGGGCAGTGAAGATCGAGGCGACCAGACCCACGCGGTCCGCACCACCGGCGACGGCGAGGTCTGTCGTCAACAGGAACGCATCGACGTCGATTTCGGGCATGCCGAGCACCGTGTCGCTCCGTATGTCGGACTCCACGACTGGCGGGAACGGACCGGTGAACGCCAGCACGTCCGCCGAGGGTACGCCAACCACGGGAGCGACGACGTCCGCGAGCCCATCCGCGTCGATGTCTCCCACGTGAACGCTGGAGCCGAAGCCGAGGTTCACGTCGGGGCCAACAATCACTACCTGCGCGGCCTCCACCCCGAGGTCACCCACGAGCGCGCTCGCACAGCCATCGTCGATCAAACCATCGCAGTCCTCGTCCTCGCCGTCACAGGACTCCGGAGCCCCGGGATGGATGGTAATATCACCGTCGTCGCAGTCCTCCTCCGCGCGGAATCCATCGCCGTCGTCGTCCGTCACCACAACACCGGTGTGGGTGCCACTGTCGCCCTCACCCGAGTCGCCGGAGTCGCTTCCGGCGGTGTCAGCGGATTCGGCATTGTCGAGAACTGCGCAGTCACCCCCTCCCGAACTCGGGCCAGGGGTACAGGCGCTGAGCAAGAGGAAACACCACATGGCTCACCACAAGTTCGCGTAGCCGCGAAACGCGGTGCTCGTTCGCGTGTACCCCGCGTCGCACTGCAGTTCGACCGCCCACACCACGCTGTCGCTGGCGTCGAACTCGTTCACCACCGCCGAGTTGGTGCCATCCACCTCGGCGCAAGTGGCCAGCGCGTGGCCGCCCAGCATCGGGAAGAGGGACGAGCCCGTCGGGCAGTAGACGTCGCCGGCGGCGAGGTCTTCCACCGTGTACTGCGCCACGGCGGAAGCCGTCCCGGCTCCCGCGTCGAGCTCGAACACCACCCCGCGACTCACCCCGCTCCCGCCGGTGTTGGTCCACTGGTTGTCGAAGATCACCAGGTCGGCGTCGGGACCCCAGTGGGCCGTGTGCTGGCCGTGGAACTCCTCGTCGTAGCCACCGGTGACCATCTCCCAGTCGTCGCCGGTGTCGCCCGGGTCGCCTCCGTTCATCGTCCAGGCCAACTCGTTGTAGGTGGACGACGCCGGGTCGGCATCGACCATCCAGATGCTGTCGAGGTTGTGCAAGCTGAACATCCACTGCTCGGCCACGTCGACCCAGAGCGAGTTGGTGTGCATGTAGTCCGCGCCGACGACGGAGGAGCCCCAGTAGCTGCTGGTACACGTCCCGGCCACGGTGTAGTCCACGGTGACGCCCGCGACGTCGGTCCACATCCACTCGTCGGCGAGCGTGGGCGTGCCCGAGGTCAGGTCGAAGACGTACATCCCGTCCACCACGATGGGGTAGGTGTCGCTGGTGGAGCTGTCGGCGTCGCAGTCGAGCAGGTCGGTCACGCCCACCTCCTCGGCAGTGAGCACGTGCAGCGAGCCGTCGAACACCGCGAGGTCGTGGTGCACGTAGTCGTCGAAGGTGGCCTCCGGCACCGTGGTCGTGCCCGGGCAGTACCCGGAGCCGTCGTCGCGACACAGCAGGTTGACCAACTCGCCCTCCAGCGTGTACTCGACGATGATCTCGTGGTTGATGATGCCGAGCACGTGCTTGAGCGGGCGCGTGAGGCCGATGGCCTCCAGGCTGAGGTCAGTGCTGCCTACCCCGGTGAGATCAGCGGCCGGGTCCTGGTACCACACGATCTCCCCGTCCTGGTCTATGACGATGAACGCGTTTCGACGGACGTCGGTTACCGGGTCATCGACACAACCGAAGTGCGTCAGGAAGTGCTTCACGTCCGCTGCGGCGCCAGCCGTGCTGATTCCCACACTGACTAGCTCCGCCGTTTCAGGCCCGCTTGGAAGCGCCCCGGTGGTCTCGTTCTTGCAACCGGTGAAGACCGGCGCACCGCCCGTCGCCGGCGAGGCGTACGCCCGCCAGTCGAAAGCGTCGCTCGGCTTCAGCCCGTAGAGCGTGAACTCGTGGGAGGTGCTGTTGAAGGAGGCCGCCGTCGACCGGGGTTCCTGGCATCCCACCGGCAGGTCCTCCCCGAACTTGATGAACGCGTTCGACGCGACGTCGGTGGTGACGGTGCAGTCGAACCGCAGGCTGTTGTCCGTCTGCTGGGTGCAACTCGCGCCCGTGATGGCTAGCGCCCACGCCGGGGAGCTACCCCCCCCGCAAGAATCATGCCAAGAAGCAGCGAGTCCATCGTCCTCTCCTAGGCGCAGTGTAGCACGATGATACGACGGCGCCAGCGCTGCGGCGCGTCCGCGACGGCAGCGCGATGTCGCCCAAGAGGGTCGGGGTCAGTCCTTGACCCCGCCCGTCTCCGCGTCGGGCATGCCCACGTAGCGCTCGGGGATCTCCCACACCAGGAGTCGCGGCGGCGACTGGGTCCAGGCCTCGTCGGCGAGGTAGCTGTCCATGGCGGCGAAGGGGCCTCGGCCCTGGGTCGCGGCGTTGAGCACGTCGGCGCCCAGCGCGGCCTGGAGCGCGCCGAGGAAGCCCCAGCGCCGGTCCTCCGAGTAGCTGGTGCCCACCAGCGCCACTGGGATCGTGGCGTCGCCGAGCAGCCCGCCCCCCGTCTCCACGGCCACGGCGGGCGTCGCCAGCTCGTCGGGCCGCGGGCCCAGCGTCGACTGCAACGCCCCCAGCGGCAGGTACCGGAGCAGGTCCCCCTCGTGGGGCAGGGCCGTTCCCGGCGTGCTCACCACGGAAGCCGAGTCCAGCCAGTCCGCGCCGCTGTCGCGCACCCGCTCGGCCACCGCCTTGGCCGCCGCTTCCGCCCCGAGTGGCGTCCAGTGGGTGTCGG
>CAYHRZ010000473.1:0-4557 GCA_964359125.1 uncultured Klebsiella sp.
GGGCGTCGATGCGGGAGGCGTACCAGGCCTCCAGCGCCTCGGGGAGGTCGTCCTCGCCATGGCGCGCCGCGTCGACCAAGGCCACGATCTCGCGGGGGGAGCCCCCCGCGCGCCTTACGATCCGCTCGACGACGTCGGGCGCCAGCGGGGCGGCGGCGGTCAAGGCCTCGACGAGCGTCCGCGCCGCGTCGACGGGGACGGGCAACAACTCGACCGGGACGACGTTCGCGGGGAGCGCGGTCCGGGGGCGTGCCGTGAGGGCAACCCGCAGGGCCGAGCGGGGCGCGTCCTCGATGAGCCGCGCCGCCAGCGCCACGACGTCGGTGTCGGCCCACTGCACGTCCTCGACCACCAGCAGGCAGGGGCCACTGGCCGCCAGCCCGGCCAACAACTGCCGCAGGGCAGACGTGACCGCGCCGATCTGCGGGGCGCCGGTGCTGACGAAGGCGTCGAGCACCGCCGTCGCCCTGTCGTCCATCCCGGGCAGGGCCGACAGGGCGGCCGCGAGGGCCGAGCGGGTGGGCGCGTCGCCGCCGAGGCGACGCACCAGGCCCACGAAAGGCTGGAGTGGACGTACGGCGCCGTGGTCGCGACAAGTGGCTCGGACGACCCGCCAGCCCGGGTTCCGCGCCGACCATTCCTGCCATAGGTAGCGCTTGCCCATCCCGGCCGCGCCGACGATGGCCACCGGCTTCTGCGCGTCGAGCAGGGCGTCGAACTGCGCGAGCTCACGGCGGCGGGGGTAGGTCGCGTCGGGCGTGTCGCGACGCTGGAGGCGCACGGTCAATATCCGGCGAATCGCGACGGGTCGCGACTTGCCCCTCACCGTGACGGCCTGCACCGGCGCGGCCACGACGTCGCGTAGCCCCTCGACGAGCGACGACGAAGCCACCACCTCGCCGGGTCGAGCCTCGCCGAGCAGGCGGTACGCGACGTTGACCGCGTCGCCGATCACGTCCCAGGCCAGTCGCGAGCCGTCACCGAGGACGAGCGCCAGCACCGTGCCGTCGACCAGGACCATCCTGGGCTTCACGTTCTCGGTGTCGACGAGGCGGTCGCGCACGGCCACGGCCTGCTGCACCGCCCGCAGTGCGTCGTCCGCCCCCGCCGAGGGCGCGCCGGTGAGCACCAGGCACACCAACTCGTCGCCCTCCGCCCGCACCTTGAGCAGAAGGTTCCCGTGCGTCTCGGCTTCCTCGGCCAGGGCCTGGTACACGACCCGGGCATCGCTGATGGGCGCCGACAGGAAGGCCGCCACTACGCGCCGGTGGACGGGCCCCGGCGGCGCGGCGCCCCGCAGGGGCGGCGGGACGAATCGCTCCAGCACCTCGTCGGGTGGCGTGTGCAGTCCCGGCGTCGCGGGGCCGTCCTCCACCGCGCCGATGGCCACCACCGCGCTGTCCTCTTCGAGCCGCTCCAGGGCCAAGAGCGCCGGGCCGTGCAGCAACTCGTGCCGTTGTTCACCGCCCGCGAGGTGAAGGGCCCGGATTTCCCCGGTCGACACGGCCGCGTGCAGGGTGGGGCGCACCGCGAGCACGTCGTCCATCGCGCAGCGCGCTCGGATCGGGTGACTGGGGCCCCGGAAGAGCGCGAGGACCGCGTCTCCCTCCAAGCTCGCCACGCTGCCACCGTGCCGGTCCACGGCGTAGAAGATCGGCCGGAAGGCGTCTTCGACGGTCTCCGCGAGGTCCTCCGAAACGGCGCGCTCCCGCCGTCGCCGCTTGCCCTGCGCGGGTAGGCGATCGGGCCGCGCGGTGAAGTCGCGGATGTCCAGGCGCAACAGCGTGCCCGCGAAGACTTCCTCCTCGCCCGGCGCGGGGAGCGGGGTGCGGCGGTCCACCAGGTGCCGGGGCACCCACGCGGCGACCTGCCCGAGGCCGACGGCGGTCGTGCGGTCGCTCACAACTGGCTCCGGACGGGGCGTCTGGATAGACCGCGAGGCAGCCGGGCGCAAGCGCTGGGCACCGACGGGAGTCGGTGCTGGGGCGTGGGCGGCGACGACGGCGTGATCGACACCGCGCAAGGGTGTCACCGCGACCGCCGCCGCGCAACCCGGTGGAGGAACCTTGTCGCTTCTAGACCTCTTGATGGCACAGAACGTCCCCGAGTTCAACGCCCGCCGGGGGCAGCGGGTCACCCTCGATCTGTTCGCGGCCGACCTCGCCAACCTCGACCTCAGTGGCGTCGACCTCTCGGGGGCCAACCTGGAAAAGGCTGACTTCTCGGGGACGAACCTCGAGGGCGCCAACCTGAGCAAGGCCACACTGGTCGGCGCCGACTTCACCGGTGCGAAGCTCGTGCGGGTGGTGGCGATCAAAGCCAAGCTGCGTGAGGCCTACCTCGGGGGGGCCGACCTCACCGAGGCCGAGCTGGGTGGGGCGGATCTCGCCGAGGCGGATCTGGGCGGCGCCACGCTCACCCGCGCTCGCCTGCACGGCGCGAAGTTGCGCGAGGCCACGCTGCGGGGCGCGACCCTGGACCACGCGGACCTCGGTGAGGCCAAGCTCGCCAGCGCCGACGTGCAGCGTGCCGACCTGCTGGGCGCCAACCTCCGCGAGGCGGATCTCACGGCCGCCAACTTCGACGCGGCATCGCTGGAAGACGCCGACCTGAGCTCCGCTCGGATGGGGGGCGCGACCCTGCGCGCGTCGCGCCTGGTGGGGACCAAGTTCACCGGGGTCGACCTCAGCGCCGCCAACCTCACCGGTGCCGTCTTCGACGAGACCACCGTGTTCGACGGCGCGGATCTCACCGACACCGTGCTCGACGACGCGCTCGCCGCCCGCCTGCGCGGTGGTATCCGTCCAGCGCCGGCGGTGGCCGAGGTGGTGAGCATCCACGTCGACGACCCCGCCATCGCGCAGTTCGGGGCCCACCTCGGCGTGCTCTGGCCGAACGCCGAGGGCGGCGACGAAGAGGTCTTCCGCTTCACCACCCGACGGGTGGACGGCAAGGCCGCCGGCGAGGCCACGGCGTTGCCCGTCGATGCCGGGGCGGTGCGGGCCCGGTGCGTACTCCCCGCCAGCACCGGCTTCTTCGTGGTGTTCCTGGTGGAGAAGCCGGGAGGTACGGATCTCGTGGTGTTCCCGGGCGCAACCGATGGCACCGTGGGCCCACCCCGATCCATTCGGCTCGGCTACACGCCCGCCGTCCTCCCCAACTTCGTGGCGGACGGCGACGGGTTTTTCATTTTCGGCATCGGGCGCGGGACCCTCTCCGTCCACCGGTGGACGGAGGCTGGGTTGGTGGAGCGGCTGCGCGCCCCCGCCAGCACTATCCGAGGCTTCTGCGATCGCCAGAGCCCCGTGGTGCACAGCAAGGGCGGGACGGTCATGGTCGTGGAACCGGACGGCATCGGCCGCGCGCTCACGGCTCCGCCCGACTTCCCGGGGCGCCGTTTCGCGGCGGCGCCGGTGCGGGACGACTGCGTGGTGCTGGCGTGGGTGAAGGCGGAGGAGAAGGGGTTCCGCCTCTTGCGCCTCGGGCAGGAGCGGGAGCCCCTGCGGGTGGAGACCGGGCACCACGTGGGCGTGCTCGACGTCCGCCCGGCCGAGGGCGGGTGCTGGGTCGCGTGGACCCGGGAGCCGGTGGCCGACCGCGACGTGTCGATGGCGATGGCGGCGTTCCTCTCCGTCGACGGCACGCTGAGCAAGCCGTTCCCCCTGTTGTCGGGCGACGACCTCGACGACGTGGAGGACGTTTGTTTCGCCAGTGGCGAGGGCGCGGCTCGCCTGGGGTGCGTGACCATCGACGAGGCGCTGCTGGTGGTCGAATTGAGCACGACCGGCGCCCGGGTGGTGGCGCGCGTAGGCGGGTAACCGTGACGCGCGTCGCCATCTGCTTCCACGGCTTCCTCCGCAGCGGTGCCGCCATGTGGTGGGTGTCACGCCGGTTGCGGGCGGCCGGCTACGCCGACGTGGCGATGCCGACCTTCGGCTACCACCTGCGTGCCATCGAGGAAAACGCCGCGGCAGCGGCCAACTCGATCCGCGCCCTGGCCGGTCGTCACCCGGGCGCCCGGGTCGACGTTGTCACCCACAGCTACGGGGGCGTGCTGGCACGGGTGGCCTGGGCGCAACACGACCTTCCGGCCCCCCGCCGGACGGTGATGATGTCCCCGCCCACCAGGGGCGCGGTGGCGGCCATGTACGCGCGCAAGGCCCTGCCGGTGCACCACTTTGGTTGGGATCCCTTCGGTCAGATCCTCCCCGGCGTACCCGACCCGTGGCCCTTGCCCCCCGGGGAGGTGGGCATCCTCACCGGCGGGACCGGCACGGCGCGCGGCATGAACCCGGTGCTCGGCGACGACAACGACGGCACGGTCCGGGTCGACGAGGCGCGGCACGAGGGCGCCACCGACTTCGCCGTGGTCAACGTGCAACACACCATGATGATCATGGCCCCCCGGGTGCTCGACCGGGTTGTCCTGTTCCTTGAAAGGGGGAAGTTCTAGAGCGCGCGACGAGTCGCGCGGCTACGGCCGCTTGGGGCGGGGCTGTCGAGGGCCCTTGTCGGAGCCCTCGGCGGGCGGCGCCTCGGGGGACCGGGGGCCCTTGA
>CAYHRZ010000474.1:0-4556 GCA_964359125.1 uncultured Klebsiella sp.
GGGGGCCCGGTGCGGGCGACCCGGGCGTCGAGCGACGCCGCGTTGACGACGGCGAGCATCGCCGCGATGGCGGCGGCGCGGGGCCCGATGTGACGGTCGACGAAGGCGTCGGCGGAGGGGAGCAGGTCGGCAAGGGTAGACATCGGGGCACCCGGGCGAGGCCGCGCCGCCTAACCCGGCCGTCGGTCGCCGGGAGCGGGCCCCGAGGCCCACTTTGCCGTCTTTCCCCTTGCGGCCAGGGGTGATACCCGCGCACCTTCCCGGGGAAGCCATGATCCTCCACCTGCTCGCCCTCGCGGCCGCCGCGCCGTCTCCGCTGCAATCCACCTTCGAGGCGGCTGCCGCTGAGCAGGGGGTGCCGGTCGAGATCCTCTACGCCATCGGCTGGGAGGCTACCCGCCTGCGGCCGGGCACCGAGTCGGCCTGGGGCGGTGAGGGGATGTTCGACTTCGTCGAGGCCGACGCGTCGGGGGGCCCCTCCTTGGAGACGGCCTCGGCGCTCATCGCGGTGAATCCCAACTGGGTTCTCCGCGACTGGAAAATCCAGGTGCGCGCCGCCGCGGCGCTGCTGGCCGACTACGCCCAGAGCCACCACGGTGGGGCGCTGCCGTCCACGGCGGACCTCGACGCGTGGCAGAGCGCGGTGGCCGCCTTCTCCGGTCGCGACGAGCCGGCCCACCAGGCCATGTACACCCGCTACGTGTACGAGTTGCTCGAGAGCGGCTTCGTGGTCGACGGGCCGCTCGGGAGCTTCAGCGTCCCGCCCCAGGTCGTCACTCCCGAGTTCGCGGCGCCCCCGCCCGCCAGCGGAGACAGCGCGGTCGTCGACCAGTTCGTGGCCGCGGCCTCCTGCAACTACAGCGACTACAGTCGCGGTGGGGGCGACATCGACATGGTGGTGATTCACACCGTCCAGGGCAGCTACTCGGGCTGCTACAACTGGTTCCAGAACTGCGACGCCGAGGCCAGCGCCCACTACGTCGTGCGCTCGAGCGACGGCGCCGTCACCCAGATGTTGTGGGAAGAAGACGTGGGCTGGCACGCGGGCAACTGGGACTACAACGAGCGCAGCGTCGGCATCGAGCACGAGGGCTACGTCGACGACTGTTCCTACTACACCGAGGCGCTGTACCGGGAGTCCGCCGCGTTGACCGCCGACATCGCCGCGCGGCAGGGGGTGCCGCTGGACCGCTCGCACATCATCGGGCACAACGAGGTCCCCGACCCCGACGGCTCGGGCTACGGCGGCTCCGGTCACCACACCGACCCGGGCGACTGCTGGGACTGGGACTACTACATGTCGCTCGTAGGCGGCGAGACCAGCGACCCCACCGGCGAGATCGTCGGCTTCGTCCGCGACAGCGACATCTACAACACCAATGGCAACCTCGTGGGCGCCACGGTGTGGATCGCGGAAACCGGCGACACCACCACCACCGGTTCCGACGGCCTCTACAGCTTCGCCGGCGTGCCGTACGGCAACTACACCATCCACGCCGACATCGACGGCTACCTCGAGGGCACCTGCGCTTCCGGTCTCTCCGCCTCCCAGGACTGGTGCTCGATCGCCCTGTTCCCCGGTGACGACGAGGTCGACACCGACGACACCGACACCGACGTCCCGGTCGACACCGGAGAGCCGCAGGTCGACGACTCGGGCATGGACGAGGGCCCGGACCTCGACGCGGACCCCGGCGACCACACCCCGGGACGCCCGGTCATGTTCGACGAGGTGGGCGCGGGTTGCGGCTGCAACGGCACGGGGGGCTCCCTCCCCGCGGCGGGCGTGCTGGCGTTGTTCGCGGCGAGGCGGCGCCGGGCGTGATGCCCCCAGTCTTGCTCGCGTCGTGGCTGGGTTGTGCGCCGAAGCCGGCCCCGCCAGAGCCGGGGCCGGGGCTGGCCACGCTGGTGGAACTGCAGTCCAGCGCCGTGGCGGCGGTGGACCGGCAGGCCATCTCCACGGCCGTCGCGACCGCCCCGGTGCGCCCCTGTTTCGAGGGGCTGCTCGCCAGGGCGCCCACCGCCAACGGCGAGGTGATCGTCGAGTTCACCGTGGGCACGGCCGGCCTGGTGACGGACAGCGTGGCCAGCTTCTCCACGGTGGGCGACGACGAGGCCGCCGCCTGCGTGGCCGACGCGGTGCGGCGAGTGCAGTTCCCCACGCGCGCCGAGCCGCTCTCGGTGCGCTACCCGTTCCTGCTCGTCACCGACCGCACGCCGCCGGAGGTCGCGCGGGCGCTCAAGGCCCGGTACGGGCTGCTGCCCGCGTCGGACATCGACCCCTCGGGGGACCCGCGCAGCCCTGTCCCGCCGGGGGTGGTGGTGGTGTGGTGAGCGCCGCGCCCTAGTCGACGAAGCTCTCGAGGTTCTTCCGGCGCCGCGACGTGCGGAGCTTGCGGATCGCCTTGATCTCGATCTGGCGGATGCGCTCGCGGGTGAGGCAGAACTGCGCCCCGATCTCTTCCAACGAGTAGCACATGGGCTCGCCGATGCCGTAGCGCATGCGAACCACCTTCTCCTCGCGGGGCGACAGGGTGGCGAGCACCTCCTCGATCTCCTCGCGCAGCGCGGAGTCTTCGATGGCGGCGCTGGGCAACTCGGCGTTGGGGTTCTCCACGAACTCGCCCACGCAGGAGTCGCTGTCTTCGTTGACCGGCGCGTCGAGCGACACGGGCTCGCGCGTGAGCTTCATCAGGGCTTCGAGCTTGTCGACGTCGATCTCCAGCTTCACCGCGATCTCGTCCATCGTGGGCTCACGGCCCATCTGCTGGAACATCTCCTTCTGCAACTGGTGCACCTTGTTGACGATCTCGAGCTTGTAGATGGGGATGCGGATCGTCCGGCACTGGCTCTCCACCGCACGGATGATGCTCTGGCGGATCCACCACGAGGCGTAGGTGCTGAACTTGAACCCGCGGGTGTGGTCGAACTTCTCGGTGGCCTTCATCAGGCCGATGTTGCCCTCCTGGATGAGGTCCGAGAGGGGGATGCCCCGGTAGGTGTACTGCTTGGCGATGCTGACCACGAGGCGGAGGTTGGCGTTGACGAGCTCCGCCTTCGCCAACTCGGAGTCGGGGCCACCGGCGTCGATGCGCCGAGCCACTTCGACCTCGTCGTCGCGGGTGAGCAAGGGGATCTCCCCCATGCGCTTGAGGTACTTGTTCAGGAGGACGTTGCCCTCGCCGATCGGGGCACTGCGCAGGGAAGGGGAAGCAAAACCCATGTCGTTTCCTCCGTGGCGCCGTAGGGGCGCGTCACGAAGCGATGCAAATCGCGTGCCAACGAAGAGGGGGAGGGACATCTTCGAGCTCCTGCGGGGCGGACCGGGGGAAAAGGTCGCCCAATCGCTCATCGGCCCGTGGGCGGGGCACCTTTAGGAAAATCTGCAAAGCGAGGGCCGGCGGCGTTGGGAAGCGGGACGTTGTCAAAATTCTTGTACGCGCGTCAGCGGCTCGTGACGGCCTCCCGCAGGGCGGCGAAGGGGTCGTCAGCGCCCCGGGTCAGGCGGCGCACTTCCTCGATGAAGACCAGGATGTCGTGGTTGGAACGCTCCATCAGCGCCTGGAATTCGGCCTCGCCGGTGTTGTAGGTCCTAAACTGCATCAGCCGAGGGTTGTTCCACACCTGGGTGCGGACGATCTGCAGGTAGCGGGGTTTCTGGCGGATGGCGCTGGCGAGGACCCGGTCGTCGAGGGAGGCGTACAGGCGTTGTTTGGCCTCGGTGCGCACGTCGTCGGGGTCGGCAGACTGGTACACGGCGTCGAGTTCCGCGTAGAGGCCCTGGAGGATCGACTGGAAAACCAGCCAGTCGTGGTCGGCCTCCCGGGCGTCGGCCAACTCCTTGCTGTCTTCCCCGTACTTCTGGGCCAGGAACTGGTCGCCGGCCGCCTGGCCGACGACGTTGGCGAAGCTCTCGTTGAAGGTCACGCTGCCCGGGATCCACAAGGTGGCGTGCGCCAACTCGTGGAGCACGGTCTCGGCCACCTGCGGCTCCGGCCAGGTGAGCATCGCGGGCAGGATCGGGTCCTTGAACCAGCCGAGCGTGCTGTACGCGTTGACGACGCGGCTGTGGACCTCGTAGCCCTCGGCCTCGAGTCGCACGCGGGCGGTGGCCACGTCTTCGGGCTGGAAGTAGCCCAGGTACGGGACCGTCCCGACCACCGGGAACCACCAGGTCTTCGGGGAAAACGACAGCGGTGGGCACGCGCTGAGGTTGTAGATCGTGTAGGGCCAACTGCGGGCGTAGTTGCTGTAGTTGTCGGTGGCACTGAGCCCGATGGACTTGCCGAAGTCCTTCACCTCGGCGAACAGGCGCAGGCGCTGCTCCTCGCCGGCGCTGAGCTCTCCGCTGGCCAGGAGCCCGTCGACCGGTTCGCCGCGCGCGAGCATCTCTGCTTGGTAGTACCCGCTCACGACGACGTAGCGGATGCCGCAGCTCGGGAGCATCGCGAGCGCCAAGCTGGCGGCGGCGACTAGGGCGACGACGTGGCGGGTCCGCGCGGCCATCTTGCCCTCGTTGTAGCCCGGTGACGAGGTCCATGATACTCTTTACGCGT
>CAYHRZ010000475.1:0-4533 GCA_964359125.1 uncultured Klebsiella sp.
ACCGGGGTGTAGCTGTCGGGGTCGCTGATCTCCACGTCGATTCCGGGCTCGTCGCTGTCCTGGGCCGCGCGGTAGGCGGCGAGGGCGGGGTGGGCGGGGCGGTGCCGGAACACGCCCGCCAGCGAGGCGCCGAGGGCCACGCACTCGTCGGGATTGACACCGCGAGCTGGTTCCTTTCCGGAGAGCCTCCTGATCATCCCCTGGATCATCGGCATCCGCGTGCTGCCGCCGGCGAGGATGAAGTCGTCGATGTCGCCCCATGACATCCGTGCCTTCTCGAGCACGAGATTGCAGGTGTCCTCGCACTGCAACAACAGGTCGGCGGTGAGCGACTCGAACTCCTCGCGGGTCACGGGGACAACCGCGCGGTGGCCGCGGTAGTTCACCGGGATCACCGCTCTCGGCTTGGTCGAGAGGCTGATCTTGGCGTGAAGGCAGCGCTCGTAGAGTTCCTGGTAGGGCTGTGGGTCGTCGCGCGGGTCCAGGCCGAACTGCTTCTGAAAGCAGTCCGCGACGTAGTTGAGCAGGCGGTCGTCCCAGTCCTTGCCGCCGAGCTCCGCGTTGCCATCGCTCGCGACCGTGCGGAGCGACGTCCCGCGGATGTCCATCACCGTCACGTCGAAGGTGCCGCCGCCGAGGTCGAACACCATGATGTTGCGATCCGCGCCCAGCCGCTCGACGCCGTAGGAGATCGCGGCGGCGGTGGGCTCGTTGATGATCGACAACACGTTGAGACCCGCCAGCGCGCCCGCGTCGGCGGTGGCCGCGCGCTGCGCCGCGTTGAAGTAGGCGGGGACGGTGATCACCACGTCGAGCACCTCGCCCCCCAGGGCCTCTGCGGCGTCGTCCTTCAGTTTACGTAGAATAATCGCCGACAGTTCTTGGGGGGTGTACGCCTTGCCGAAGAACTCGAGCGTGAAGTCCGGCTCGCCCATGTAGCGCTTGACGAAGCGCACTACGTTGGACGCGTCGACCACCACCATCTTGACGGCCTCGTCGCCGACGACGCAGGCCTCGCGGTCGTAGAAGTGGATCACGGACGCGGTGGTGGCGTGACCCTCGGCGTTCGCGAGTACACACGGCTTGCCGTGGCGATCCACGTACGCCATGGCCGAGAACGTGGTCCCAAGGTCGATGCCGAGGATGATGCCGTCGTCTGCCATCAACTAGTCCTTGCTGCCCCCGTTGTCGGCATTGTGCCGGTAGACGGACACCTCTTCGGCACGAAGCACCTTCTCGTTCCGCAAGAAACCGCGCTTGAGCACCGCCTCGATCTTCCAGTCGTCCCCCGGAGCGGGGGCCGGGGTGATGCGGATGGCCTTGTGCAGCTTCCGGTCGAAACGGTCGTTGGGCTCGGCGGGCACCACGTCGCGACGGTACAACAACTCGAGGAACTCGTCGAGCAAGTACTGGAAACTGTCGCTCACGACGTCGGGACTCATCTCCCGGCGCTGCAGCGACTGGTGAAACCACGACAGGGAGTCGTAGAACAGCAGGAGGTCGAGCAGGAAGGGCTTCTCCGCCTGGAAGATGAAGTCTTCCTTGTACTGCTTGAGTTCTTCGTAGAGGGTGTCGAAGGCGCGCTGCTGGACCTCGTCGTGACGCGCCCGCTCGCGCACCAGCGCGAGCAGCTCGTCGAGCTTGGGCTCGAGGGGGGAAGACATCCTTTAGACTCCGGCCAACTCGGTGGCGAGGTTGATGAACGTGCCCTGCAGCTCGACGGACTCGCTGCAGAAGTGGTAGTCGTCGGGTCGTGACGCGAGGCCGCGGAGGAACTCCGGTTGCACCTGCTGTCCCACGCCGATGGTGACGATGCGGCCGCCCTGAGACCGGATGCGGTGGGCCTCGCCCTGGGCCGCGTCGGGGTCGTCCGGGTGGCCGTCGGTGAGCGCAACGAAGACGCGCTGGACGCCGGCGCGTGATTTCATCAGGTCGCGGGCGGTGCCCAACGCCTCGGCCAGCGGCGTGGATCCGATCGGCGTGAGCCCGTGGATCGCCTCTTTCAACTTGCGGAGATCTGCGGTCAGGGGGCACACGAGTCCCCCGGGGAAGGCCACCACCGCCACTTGACGGTTCGGCCCCAACGTGCGCTCGACGAACGCGGTCGCCGCCTTCTTGGCCTCCTCGATGTTGCGGCCGTACATCGAGCCGGAACAGTCGACCAGCAACGCCACGCACATCGGCGCGCGGTCGCGTGCGAGGTCGTCGAGGGTGACGGCACCCGCGGCGAGCCGGTGGGCCAGCGTCTGGCCGCTGTCGATGTCCATCGCCTCGACTTCGACGATGCCGTTGGCGTTGTAGCGGAACGTGACGGCCAGTCGCGACCGCCCCGCCGGCCGGATGGGGATGCCGTAGAACTCGAAGTGCCCGAGGACGTTGCACTCCAGCGGGTCGTCGTTCTGGCCCTGGACCAGCCACAGGTCCATCGTGGACTGTCCGTCGTGGGTGGTCACGTAGTCGTCGCGGGTACGTTCGCACGGAATTCGACTATTACGCTCGATAATCCTTGAGTTGTGCAGCTTGCCGTCGCGGTAGACCACCATGCCCAGGGCGTGGCTGGTCACGTCGTGGGTCCGGATGTCGACCGGGGGGGCCTCGCCCGCCAGCCGCGACGACTCGATGGCCGCGGTGAGCGCCGCGCCCAGGGCCACGCACTCGTCGGGGTTGATGTCCGTCGCGGGTTCGCGGTTGAACACCGCCCGGATCATCTCCCGCACCGCGGGCATGCGGGTGGAGCCCCCCGCGAGCACGACGGTGTCGATGTTGTCGGCGGTCATCTTCGCGTCTTCCAGCACGTCGCGTGTCAGGGCCTCGCAGCGCTGCAGCAGCCCCGAGGTGAGGTCTTCGAATTTTTCCCTCGCGATCTCCACGCGGAGGATCTTGCCCTTGTAGTCGTAGAACAACTGCCGTTTCGGGAGCTTCGTGAGGGCAAGTTTCACGCTCACGCACTTCTGGCGGAGGTCGTGGTACGCAGCGAGGTCGTCCAGCGGGTCGATGCCGTGCCGGATACGAAATTGCTCGGCCGCGTAGCGAATCAGGGCGTCGTCCCACTCCTTGCCGCCGAGTTGGTGGTCGCCGGTGGTGGCCAAGACGGTGAGCTCCGCGCCCTTGACGTGCACGATCGACACGTCGAAGGTGCCGCCACCGAGGTCGAAGACCAGGAGGCGCTTGTCGACGCCCGGATTGGCCAGGCCGTAGGCGTACGCGGCGGCGGTGGGCTCGTTGAGCAGGGCCAGCACGTTGAAACCGGCGAGTTCGCCGGCCCGCTTCGTGGCGCGTCGTTGTTTGTCGCCGAAGTACGCCGGGACGGTGATCACCGCCTGGTCCACCTTGTGCCCCAGGCGCAACTCCGCGTCGTGCTTGAGCTTGGACAGGATGAAGCTCGAGAGTTTCTCGGCGGTGTAGTCTTCGTTTCGGTACTCGAAGCGGTAGTCGTCGTCGCCCATGTGGCGCTTGACGAACTCGACCACCTGTTCGGGGTAGGCCACTGCCGCGTTCTTCGCGTAGGTACCGATGATGATGTCGTCGTTCTCGAACAAGACCACCGAGGGCGTGATGCGCTCTCCCTCGCCATTGTGGAGGATCTCCGGTACGCCGAACTTGTTGACGTGACCGATGGCGGAGAATGTGGTGCCGAGGTCGATGCCGACGGCGCGAGTCGTCATGGGTGTTGACCCTGCAAGGGCAGACGTGGTTTATGCGAGATGGGCGCGGGGCGCCAACCGAGGCGGCGAAGCACGGTCAGAACTTCCAGCAGCGGCAGGCCGACGACGGCGAAGCTGTCGCCCTGGACGCGCTCCACGAGCCGCGCCCCCGGGCCTTCGAGCCGGTAGCCGCCCGCGCAGCCCCGCGCGTCCCCGCTGTCGACGTAGTCGCCGAGCTCGTCGTCGCTGAGGTCGGCACGCAGGCGCACGCGGACCCGGGTGATCCAGTCCTCGCGTCGCCCCGGCGCGAGCACGGAAACGCCGTTGCACAGCGTATGGGTCCGGCCTCGCAACGCCCGCAACTGGGCGAGGTGATCCGCCTCGTCGCGCGGTTTTCTGAAAATGCGGTGTCCGAGGTGGCACACTTGGTCGGCGCCGATCACGATCATCGCGTCGTTGGCGAGGCTTTCGGCCTTGGCCCGCGCCCGCGCGAGGGCCAAGGCCCCTGGCCCTCGGGCCGTGATCGCGTCCTCGTCGCAGGTCGGCGCGGCCACCTCGACGTAGAGGCCCGCCTGCTCGAAGATCGCGCGTCGCCCCGGCGACGTCGAGGCCAGCAGCAGGGGTAGGGACGGTGGGGAGCTCATATGGCGGCGGTGCCGAGCCCCGAATACCACGTCGCGGTGGACGACCCTCGCGCAGAACTGGCCACGCTGGTGGCCGACACCCTCGCGACCCTGCACGCGTTGCGCCTGCAAGGCGTCGTGCTGGTGCCGGTGGATGCGTTGCGGCGGGCTGCCGCCGCGCCCGATGAGCACGAGGCCCAGGCGGCGCGCGAGGTCGCCGCGCGCCCGCCGGTGCCGCCGGTGGCGCGCGTGGCGCCGGTGGCTGT
>CAYHRZ010000476.1:0-4522 GCA_964359125.1 uncultured Klebsiella sp.
CATTCCCCTCTCCGCGCCCCTTCCCGGGGGGCGATTTCGCCGACAGCGGCGTGGTCGACAGCGCACGGATCGACACCGCTCACGTCGACAGCGCCACGGACACCGCCCCAGTCGCCACCCGCCCCACCGACACCGGCACCCCTCCCGTCGACACCGGCGAGCCGGCGCCGAGCAACACCGAGTCCTGCTACCTCGGCCCGGCGCGCGACCACTCGGTGTGCCTGCCGGTGGTCGACTACGACGCGGCATGGGGCAGCGACTACGCCTACCCCGCGCCCTACGGCGGCTCGGCCCAGTACGCCGCGCCCGCCCGCTACCTCGACATTTCCGCCCACGACGCGGACCTCGACATCGCCCCCAACTTCGTGCTCGGCGAGTACCTCTACGACTGGAAGGGCCGCTACGGCGTGATGCAGACCCACGTGGTCGACGCCATGCAGGCGGTGCGCGACGCGGTGGGCGGACCGGTGACGGTGAACAGCGGCTACCGCAGTCCCGCCTACAACGCCTCCGTCGGCGGCGCGTCGTCGTCGCGACACATGTACGGCGACGCCTGCGACATCGACGTGTCGAGCATGAGCGCGGAAGAACTGGCCGACATCTGCGACGGGCTCGGTGCCGACTACGTGGCCACCTACGACACCGGGCACACCCACTGCGACTGGCGGGACCACGCGCTGGACCCGGCGTTCTACGACCCCGCGCCCGGCCCGGGTCCCGCGGCGGAGCCGGCGGCCGCGCGCCCGGACCACGCCGCCGCGTTGCGATTTTTCCGCGGCGCCTGGACGGCGCCGGCGACGGGATTCGACGAGGGCGAGCCCCAGCGCCTGTGGGAGGCGCTCGACGGCCGGGGCAAGGTGATCGCGGAGGGTGAAGGCACGCAGTTCGTGGCACCCCCGGGCACGCGGGTCCGTGTTCGTGTCGGGCACCAGGTGGTGTTGGAGGGCGACTAGGGCTGCACGCCGACGGCCCCGGTGATCCCGGTGTAGCCACCGCCGAGGCTGAACACGCCCTCGTCGGTGACTGTGCTCCCCTCCACCCGCAGCGTGCGGAGACCCGATACCTCGGCCACGAGCACCAGGCCGTCGAGCGCGCCCCGCGATACCACCACGCCGCCGCCGGGAAGTTCGGAACTCGCCACCCGGGCGGCCGACGTGCCCCCGTCGGCACTGATGGCGAAGACCGCGTCGCCGTAGCCGGAGATCACCAAGACGAGGTCCCCGGCGGGCACCAGGGCCACCGGATCCTCCACGTCGACCACCGCGTAGGCGTCGAGTTGGTCGCGGGTGTCGACCACCGCCACGCGGGTGGGGACGCCCGAGAACTCCGAGTAGTCGGCGATGAACAGGTAGTCTCCATTCCAGTGGGCGTCGGTCACGATCGCCTCGTCGTCGCCGAAAGCGTCGACCCCCGCCACGAACTCGATACTGTCACCCCACGAGAGCAGGGCCGCGTCGTCGCCCGCCGCCGAGCCGGGGACCTCGAGCCCCGCCACCACCGCCATGCCGTCGCGGACCACGATGTCGGCGGGCAGCTTGGCTTCGATCACCCGGGTTTCCCCGGTGAGCTCGCCGGTGGTGCAGTCGATGTCTACCCGGTAGATGCCACCCCCGTTGTTGGCCCAGTTGCCGTCGACCACCCAGGCGAACTCCCCGCTGGGATCCACCACGACCTTGGAGGCGTAGAACTCGCCGAAGCCGGGGTCCACCACCGTGCCGTCGGCCAGGAACACGCCCACGCTGCCGTCGTCCTGGGGCACCAGGCCGAGGCTCCCGTCGGGAGTGAACACCACCTCCCCCGAGTAGGCACGACCCATCTCGAAGCGAGTGCCACGGTCGGACAACTCGCCGCTGGCCGAGAGTGTCAACAACGCGTAGGTCTTGGCCTGCGCCCCGCCGCTGCCGTAGGGCAGGGAGACGACCACCACCCGGTCGCGGTCGGCCGCGCCGGGGGTGGCACGGCAACCCTCGTAGGTGGGCGCCTCGCCGGTGTCGGCCGTGTCGCCTGGCTTGCCGCTGTCGCCCGGAGACGCGTCGAGCTGTTTGCCCGGGTCGGGATCGGGCGTGCAGGCCAGGAGGACAATGAACATCGATTACTCCATGTAGCCGAGGGCTTCGAGTTGCCGCCGGTCCATCTCCGACAGCACGTTCTGCGGCACCACCGAGCCGGTGAGTGCCGTCGCCATCGCGTCGAGCGAGCCCGACATCGCGGATACCAGCTCCGGCATCGCCGTCGCCAGGTCGCGCGACTCGCCGGGGTCCAAGTCGGTGTCGTAGAGTTGCAGCGCGTGTTTCCGTCCCGCGTAGTCGTGCTCGATCGACAAGAGCTTGTAGCCGTCGTGCAGCAGCCCCCGCCCCACGATGCGCCGGGGCCAGTTGATGTCGAACAACAGCGCCCGGTTCGAGGTGGGCGCGGCGGCGGGGACGAGCGCCTCGCCGTCGAGCGGAGGCACGGGCAGGCCGAGCGCCGTGAGTACCGTGGGCGTGACGTCGAGCAGCGACACCGGCTGGGTGACGACCTGCGGCGCTCCCTGGCCGGGGAACTTCACGAACAAGGGGACGTGGAGCACCTCGGCGTGCAGGGAGTAGCCGTGGGAGAACCCCCCGTGCTCGAACAGTTCTTCGCCGTGGTCCGCGGTGAGGACGATCATCGCGCTGTCGAAACGCCCCCGGGACCGGAGCTCGTCGAAGAGGACGCCGATCTCGTCGGTGGTGTAGCGGATCGCGGTGTCGTACTGCTCCTGGAGGCTTTGTAGGTACTCACCACCGACGCGCGCCCGCGCCTCGACCTCGCCATCGCGCACAATCGACTTCATCAGCCCGCCGTAGTACTTGAACCTGGTGCTCGGTTGGCGTTGCAACAGCGTGGCGCGCCGCGGGTCCGGCACCTTGTAGGGCCCGTGGCAGTTCATCGGCTGCACGTAGAGGAAGCTCGGCTTGTCCGCGTGCTCCGCGAGCCAGGCCGAGGCGGCCTTGGTCATGCGCCGGGCGTGGGGGTAGGCCAGCACCCGCCCGGTGTTGCGGGTGAAGCTGTCGAAGCCCTGGTCCAGCGCGTGCCTGGGCGACACGCTCACGTTGTAGGAGTAGGCCGCCGTCTGCCAGCCGGCGCGACGCACCATCTCCGGGAGCGTGTCGATCTCGTCGGGGAGCACGTCGCCAGGGTGTCGTAAACCGTGGCGTAGCGGGTGCTGGCCGGTGAGGATCGTGCCGGTGCTCGGCACCGTCCAGGGGCTCGGCGCAAAGGCGCGGGTGTAGCGGGTGGCCACCGACGCGAACTCCGCGAGGCCGGGGCTGGTGTTCAGCGCATAGCCGTACTGTGACAGGTGGTCAGCCCGCAGGGTGTCGAGGACGACGACGATCACGTCGGCACCCTCCGCGCGGTAGGGCTCCTGGTAGTGTCGCTCGGTGGTGAGGTGGACCTCCCCGCGGCCGGGACAAGCGAGCAAGAAGGCCAGGATCATCGGGCCGTCGGCGCGAGGGTGACGGTGTGCAATTGCCGACCTTCCTGGTCATGGAAGTGTACCGACAGCTCGCGACTGGCGTCGCTGATCTCCACGAGGCCGTAGTACTGCTTCCCGTCGGTAGGGGGGGCGCCGCGTTCGAGCTTGTCGTCGATGCTCGCCCACTCCGTGCTGGCCCCGAAGGTGTTGTCGAGTTTGTGCAGCTTTCCGGTGCCCGCGTTGAACGGCCCGGCCATGAACTCCCAGAAGGGGTCGAAGTCCTTGAACACCGCGTTGTCGGGGTCGTAGCGGGTGGCGGTGGCGTAGTGCAGGTCGGCGGTGAGCCACACCACGTTCCGCACGCCGTGTTTCTTCAAGTACGACAGGATGTTGGCGATCTCCAACTCCCGGCCCATCGCCTCGCCGTTTCCGTTGGTGGCGTTGTCGGAGATCTTGTCTTCGCCGCGGGTGAGTAGCCCCAGCGGCATGTCGTTGCACACGACCTTCCACTGTGCCTTCGAGGCACGGAGTTCCCGTTTGAGCCAGTCGCGCTGTCCCGCGCCCAGCCACTCGGCGCCGGGCCCGTAACACTTCTGCTTGCCCGTAGAGTTGGGGCCCCGGAAGCTGCGCGTGTCGAGCATGAACACGTCGAGCAGCGGGCCGTAGGCGACTTTCCGGTGGATGGTGCAGCCCACGATGGGCGTGTACTCGAAGAAGGCGCGGCGGGCGCGCGGCACCAGGGGCGCAACTCCGCGGGTCGTGTAGCGTGGGTCGCGGAAGCGCATGCCCGGGTACCAGTTGTTCTTCACCTCGTGGTCGTCCCACATGTGGAAGACCGGGACCTCGGTGAGCATGCTGCGGAAGTTGTCGTCGATGTGGTTGTAGCGGAACCGGCCGCGCAACTCGTCGAGGGTTTCCGACACCTTCGAGGTCTCCGGGGTGACGAGGTTGCGCCAGGTGCTGCCGTCGTCGAGGCGGTAGTTCTCTTTGAACGCGGTGTCGCTGTAGACCAGGTCCCCGCAGTGGACGAGGAAGTCAGGCTGCGACTGTCGGATACGGTCGAAGATCTTCATGCCGCCGAAG
>CAYHRZ010000477.1:0-4504 GCA_964359125.1 uncultured Klebsiella sp.
CGCGGCGGGCGTGCGCACGCCCACGTAGAGCGGGAACGTGGCGACGACGCCCTCGCTGTCCGCGAGCTCCACCAGCCACTCGCCCGCGAAGTCGACGCGGATGCCCCCGCTGCTGTGGCCCACGTCGCCCCCGGGGGTCGCGGCGCGCACCGCGTAGCCGGGGAAACCAAGTTCGCTGCCGGGGGGAACTTCCCGCGGCGTCGGCGGGATTTCCCCGCGGCGCTTGCCCAGCACCAGCACCCACAAGTCGCCCTGGGTGCCCCGCGCGCGGACGAGGCCCACGTCGTGGGTGCCGGCGGCCGCCGTGGCCGAGGCGACGAGGTCGGCGGGCACCTCGTCGACCGCCGTGCGGGCCGTCGCGGCCGACACCACCGGCCAGGGGTAGCCGGCCAGCACCGCCTTCCAGCGCAACTCCCCGGGATCCAGCGCGGGAGAGGCCAGGAGCGCGAGGGCGAGCCCGCTGGCGGCACCCGAGAGCGACTCGTCGACCGGGCCCGGGTAGGCGCGGGCCACCAGCGGGTCCCGCGCGGCCTCCGCCGCGTGCACGTAGGTGGGGGACACGGGGTGCGGCAGCCGCGGCGGGGCGCCGGGCTCCAGGGCGGCCGGGCCCTTGGGACAGGCGAGGAAAGCGAGCAACAGCACGCGAGCGGGTATCTCGCGACGGCCCCGGCAGGCGTCAGCGGTGACGCATCGTGATCCTCCGCGACCCCGTGCGATGACAACGTGGCGCGCGGGTTAGGCCGGCGAGCCGGAGAACGACCCATGGCCGACGTCGAAGTCTACGCAGCACAAATAGAGGGCAAGACCGTCAAGGCGCTCACCGTGCGCTTCAAGGGCACGGCGGCGCGCAACATCAGCCGCGACACGGCGATCGCCTGGCTGCGCGGGGGGCACTGCCTGGTCACCCACGCGGGTAGCGCCCACCACCCGGTGCGCGGCCACGCAATCGAGCGGGTAGAGGTCGACGGGGAGAGTTTCTTGCGGACCGACCTGCTCCCCGAGGCGGGCGACAAGGTGGAGTTCCCGGCGGCAGGACACTGACCCAGAAAGCAACGTGGAAGCGCCATTCACGGCGCCCCGGGGTGCCGGTCCCGGGCGCGATGAGTCGCGCGGCCACGGGGCGCGGCCACGGGGGCGCCGCGGCCACGGGCGGCCTACTCTCTGCGGCGGTACACGGCGGCGAGGGCGACGAGCAGGAAGGCGCTGGCAAACAGGGCTAGGCGTAGCCAGAGCGCCTGCATGGAGAGGCCCAGATCGTCCGCACCGTCGCCCTTGAAGCCCAGGTTGTAGAGCGTACCCGTGAGCGGCCGCTCGTCCCACCCGAGGCCGCGGGAGGCCGGTTCGCCGATCCGCTCACCGGTCTTGATGAGCGCATCGTAGGCGAAGCGGGCTGGGTTCCAAGACGACAGTTCGCTAGCAACCTCCGACATCCGGCGAAGCGACAAGAGGATGCCGGAGAAGGCGATCTGCGGGATGAGCAACAGCGGCAACGTTCCCACCGCCCCCTCACTCGACGTGTTGACGGCCGACACCGCTAGCCCCAGCGCCATGCCCACGAACCCCGTGACCGCGCACACCGCCGTGAACAGCCAGCCATCGACTCCGTAACTACCGAGGAACTCGGAGTGCAGCAGGAGGTTCAGGGCCGCGAACCCGGCGCACTGCACCCCGACCAGCGCGCCCAACACGTACGTCTTGCTCCACACGTAGGGCGCCGGACGCACGCCGATGCGTCGCTCACGCAGCCAGATCACGCGGTCGCTGATGAGTTCTCGCACCGAGGCGCTCATCCCGAACCACAAGCACGACAGGGAGAGCATGAACAGCATCTCCTTGGTGGGGTGCGGGAACACGATCTTCATCACCAGCGCCAGCACCGGCGCCTGCAACATCAGCACCGCCAGGCCGCCGAGGTCGCGCGCCTTGACCCGGCTGTAACGGCGGACCAGGGTGGCCACCTGCGCCCAGCCACTGCGGCGCTTGGCCACCGTGGCCGGCGCCGGGGGCACTCGCCCCTCGTCCATCCGGAGCTTGAGCAACTGCTCCCTCATCGCCACGTAGGTGCGCGCCTCGCTGGACGCCTTCCACACTTCGCCCAACTCCCGAGGGTCGCGGCCCGCGAACTGGTTGAAGATGGCGTCGGGCGTGTCGACGCCGAAGTAGCGCACCGCCTCCGCGGGCGGGCCGAAGAAGGCCACGCGCCCGCCCGGGGCGAGCACCAAGAGGTGGTCCACTTGCGCCACCACCTGTGGCGAGAGGTCGTGCGTGACCACGAAGACGATCCGCCCACGGTCGGCGATCTGGCGCACCAGGCGCACGATGTCTTGCGATGCACGCGGGTCGAGGCCGCTGGTGGGCTCGTCCAAGAACAACACGCGGGTGCTGCGGGCGAGCAACTCCTGGCCGAGGTTCACCCGCTTGCGCTGTCCGCCGGAGATGCCCCGACGCAACGCGTCGCCGATGCGAGACCCCCGGATGTGCTCGATGCCCAGCTCCTCCAGCACCCGGGCCACCTCGGTGTTGACCGCGTCGTCCCCAGTACCGACCGGCAACCGGAGCTTGGCGCCGAAGTAGAGGCTCTCCTCCACGGTGAGCTCCGGGTGGACGATGTCGTCCTGGGGCACGATGCCGACGCTCTCGCGCTCCGCGCGCAGCTCCCCGTGGTAGTCGCGACCGTCCAGGCGCACGGTCCCAGTGTCGGCCGGCGTGACGCCGGCGATGGCGTTGAGCAGGGTCGTCTTCCCGCACCCGGACGGCCCGATCATCGCCACCACCTCGCCGGAGAACACCGTGAAGCTGGTGTCGTCCAGGAGCGAGATCTTGCCGATGGTGCGCGTGAGGTGCGACACCGAGAGCGTGGCGAAGGCGCGGCTGGCCGCCACCGTCACCTGCTTGCCCTCGCCGTCGACCCGGATGACGAACGGACCGACCCGGAGTTCGTCGTCCGGGCCGACCGGGGCGGCGTTGACGGGGCGCCCGTTGACGACCGTGGGACGGCCCGACTTCGCGTCCTGGACCCGCCACCCGGCGTCGGAGAAGGACAGCGTGGCGTGGATGCCGGCCACCTGTGGGTCGGGCAACAGGACCTCGCAACTCAGCGATCGCCCCAGGGTGACGGTGGCCGTCTTGATCGTCACCTCCCAGTTCCCCCGGGCCAGGTCGCGGTCGTGCTTCTGCAACAGCGCCGTGAACAGCACCGCGTCGATGCCCAGCGCCGTGGCCGTGTCTTCCAGGCGACGCAGTTCGTCGCGGTCGACGTCTTCGTCGGTGGTGAGGACGGCGAACATGCTGTCGAGGAGCAAGAGCGCCTTGTCGCCACCGTACTGTCGACCGAAGCTGGCCAAGTCCACGTCGGCGCTCTCGGTGGCCACCAGCGCCTCGCCCGCCGCCTTGCCAAAACGGGCGATGAAAGCAATTAGATCGCGGGGGGCAAGGCCGCTCCGGAACTCCGGCGCCTCGACGACCCGCACCAGTTCCCGGGCGGCCGCCGGGGACAGCGCGGTGCGGCGGGCAATCACCTCCGCGAGCGGACTGCGGCGCTCCGACATCACCTCGGCGGTGGGAACCGCCACCTGGACGAGGAGTCGCAGGAAGTCGACGGCGTAGTGCACGGCGGGCGCGTCGGGGAGCGGCACTCCCGTGGCGCGCAGCCGGGCCACGATTCGGTCGCGACGGGACTCGGGGAGGGCGGTCAAGCGGCTCGGCGCCGCCTACTTGTAGGTGACGGCAGTGGCCACGCCGCCGTTCACGGCAGCCCCGTTGAGCTCAGTGGCGTGCACGGCGATGTAGAAGGTGTCGGTGGCCGAGGCGCGGTAAGACAAGATCGGCTCGCGGTCCCGGTTCTTGTCGCGCATGATCTCGTTGCCGAGGGAGTCGTAGAGCACGAGGTCCACGTTGGCCACGGCGGTGTCGCCGCAGGCCATGAGCTTGTACTCGTTCCCCGCGTAGAGCGTGACCAGGTAGATGCGGTGCTCGCCCTTGCCCAGGGTGGCCGCCGTCGCCGTGCGAACCGCCCAGCCGCTGTTGTAGCCCTCCCAGATCTTGGTCTTGAGACAGGCCTCGGCCTCCGCCTCGTCGGCGTAGGCAAGGGACGCAAGGGCGAACAAGGTGGCAGTGATCATCGGAGTCTCCTACAACAGCGCCAGGACGGCGTCGGTCTGGGTCTTGACCTCGCCAACGTCTTCCAACGTGAGCGAAGGCTTGACGG
Source organism: uncultured Klebsiella sp. (assembly GCA_964359125.1). Classification (GTDB taxonomy): domain Bacteria; phylum Myxococcota_A; class UBA796; order UBA796; family SXON01; genus SXON01. Next base: position 4,208 of record CAYHRZ010000477.1, read on the forward strand.
CAATGTCTTTCAGTTTCTTCAAGGTGCTGTCGAGTTGCTTGATCACCTCGTCCGGCGCCTTGCCCTCACCCTCGGTGGCGACGTAGACCAGGAAGTAGTCGGCCACCTGCGGCTGGCGCAGCAGTTCCGTCCCTGCCGTCGCGCTGCCCGAGGCGGTGATGGCCGCCGCGACCAGGTTGGAGCCCGCCAGCCACGACCCGGCCTGGATCAGCGGCACGCAGCGCTCACCGGCCTCGTACTTCAGCTCCGGGATGATCGCGCCGTGCATCTCGTCGAGTTCCTTGACGAGGTCGTCGC
>CAYHRZ010000478.1:0-4497 GCA_964359125.1 uncultured Klebsiella sp.
CTCACCGGCAACATCAGCACGATCTGGCCGATGTTCGGCATCGCCAACCAGCTCCTGGCCTCGGTCGCTCTCTGCGTAGGCACCACGGTGATCGTGAATAGCGGAAAACTGCGGTACGCCTGGGTCACGCTGCTGCCGCTGGCGTTCGTGGCCACCACGACCATCACGGCGGGCTGGCAGGCGGCAACCCAGAAGTTCATCCCGATGGCCAACTTCCAGGGCTACCTCAACGCCGGCTTGATCTTCCTGGTGATGTTCGCACTGGCCCTGGTCGGCGCAGAGACCGCCGGCCGGCTGTGGACGGCTAGTCGTGCCGGAACAGGAAAAGGCCCCCCGGGACGCGACCGGTAGCGATCACCAGGTCGTCGTCGCCATCCCCGTCGAAATCCTCCCCAAGCGCGGTCGTGCCGAGTTGGTGGGAGGAGGAAACCGTGGAGAAGCTCGGCACCCCGCGGGTGAGGGCGAGCTCGCCACCGGAGGCCAAGTCCGCGCCCGCCAAGAAGAACAGTTCGCTGCGACCCGGTGCCCCGAGCAGCAACTCGTCGGCGCCGTCCCGGTCCAAGTCCGCCAGGCTCGTGGCCCGGAGAGCCGCGTCGGCCGACCCGCCGGAGACGCTCGCCGATGCCTCCGCGATCACGTCAGTCGGGAGCGGGTAGTACGCCGATCCCGGGATCAGGTACACCCGCCCCTCGCCACTCGACGCACCACTGGCCGCCGGCGCGCTCAGGACCGTGTCGGCGTAGCCGTCGCCATCGACGTCGGAGACGGACGACACCAGGGTCACCATCTCCAGCCCCGAGCCCTCGAGCGCGTCGAAGTCACTAGCGGCCCAGGCGCCGCCGATGTCGACCATGCTGGACCACAACAGGAGCAGCGCGACGCCACGGTCGCCACGGTCGACGACGACCGCGATCTCGTCGCTGCCGTCGCCGTCGGCGTCGCCGATCACGCCGCTGCCGAGGCAGGCGAACATGTCGCTCTGAACAGAGAAACTCGCCGACGCCAGCCCAAAGTTCCCGCGGCCGACGCTGGACCAAACGCTGAGCGCCGTCGACACCGCGCCCGTGGCGCAACCCACGACCAGGCTCCCCCCCGCCGTGTGGGCGAGCACACCACCGGCCTCCGCGTGGGCAAGGGTCGCCACCGCACCGCCGACGTCGACCGCGGCCGGGCCCCCGCTGAACGCGGAGGGGGAGAGGAGGTAGACCGCGCCCTTGTCGTCGCCCCAGGCCGGCGCGCCGACCGCCAGCAGCGCCGTGCCGGTCACCGAGGTCGTCAGCAGGCTGGCACCAAGGACGCTGGCCGCCGCGCCGTCGGCCACGCCGAGTCCCTCCCGCGACGACGTGACGCTGCCATCGGCCGTCGGGAGCACCCACACGCGCCCGGCGTACTCCCCGGACTGCGGCACGCCCACCGCGAGGTCGCGGCGGCCGTCCGCGTCGAGGTCCTCGACGAACGCCAGCGCCGCGCCGAACATCCCCTCCCCGTCGCCGGAGTTGCCGACCGCCTCGACCAGGCGAACCTCGTCGGTCATGGTATCGACCACGCCGTCGCAGTCGTCGTCGGTGCCGTTCCAGGTCTCGTCGGCCGCCGCGTTCACTAGCGGATCGAGGTCGTCGCAGTCGGTACCACCCTCGTCGGTCCGCGGCTCGCCGTCGTGGTCCTGGTCGAAGTCGTCGTCACCCTCGCAGTCGCTGTCGATCCCGTCGTACCAGGTCTCCTCGGCCTCTGGGTGGACGTCGGGGTTCTCCTCGTCGCAGTCGTAGCCGTGGGCCCACCCGTCGCCATCGCAGTCGTTGCCGCCTTCGAAGCCGTCGCAGTTGTCGTCGAGGCCGTTGTAGCAGACCTCCGGGGCGCCCGGGTTCACCGAGGCGTTGTTGTCGAGACAGTCCGTGCCACCCTCGACGGCGTCGCCGTCGTAGCCGTCGCCGTCGGCGTCGGTGAGGTCCTCGCCGTCGCAATCGTCGTCGCGACCGTTGTAGGGGATCTCGGCGTGCCCAGGGTAGACGTTGTTGTTGTCGGGGTCGCAATCGGCCTCGTCAGGAACACCATCCCCGTCGCGGTCCCCGTCGTCCACCGGCGCAGTGTCTGCGGTGTCGGCGAGCGCGTCCTTCGCCGGGTCGGGTTCGCCGCACGCGAGCAAGAGCATAAGCATGGGCGATCCATACCGCGGGAGCGGTTCGGTCGCGACCAGAGCTAGTCCCCCTGCTCGGCGGCCTCCGCTGCGGCGTGCTGACCCGCCACGCGACCGCCGAGAATCACCGCCGTCAGCGAACCGGTGAAGCCATCGGCGCCCACGATCGATCCGCCGAGCATCCCGGTGAGTTCACCGGCAGCAAAGACGCCGGGAATGGCCACGCCGGCGCCGTCGAGGACCCGCCCCTGGAGGTCCACGTCGATGCCGCCGAAGGCCTTGGCGGCGGTGGCCGCGACCGGCACGGCGAAAAACGGGGGACGGTCGATCTCGCTGGCACCGGGATCCCCGCGCCAGGGATCGGCCACCTCGCCGCGCATCGCCGCGTTCCAGGTGGCCACCTCCTCGAGCAACGCCGCCTCGTCCACGGCGATGCCGGCGGCGAGGCCTTCCAACGTGCTCGCCTCGACGACCAAGCCCGCTGCGACGAGGTCGCCGATGCTGTACGCCGTGGCGAGGTCGTCAGGCGAGAACTGTGGGATGCCGCTGACGTGGTCGTCGGCCACGAGCCACGCCTCCTCGCCGGGGAGCACGGCGCGGACGCGGCCGAAGGGGAAGCTGTTCGGGTCGTCGTCGTCGTGGAAGCGACGACCGCTGAGGTCGACAACCGGGTACCCACCGAACATCCGGCTCGAGACTTCGCCCGCGGGGTCGTCGGGGTGAAAGGTCCCGTGCGCGTAGAAGCCGACGGCCTCCAGGTTTTGCGTCGCCGCGCCCACCGCACCGAGCATGTCGTGGCCGTTGCCATCGGCACCATGGAATGACCCGCGCCGGAGCGCCGCCTCCGAAACGCCGGGGACCAGGGCGATCACCCGCTCGAGGTCGTACTGGAACCCGCCCGTGGCGACGATCACCGCGCCGGCCCCGATCGTGGCGGTGACTCCCGTCGACCGGTCCGTCCACCGCAGGCCTGTCACCCGACCGCCCTCCCGCAGCAGTTCGTCCGCCTGGGCTCCGTATCGGACGTCACCGACCGGCACCTGGTCGAGCAGCACCGACACCAGTGCCGGCCCCCAGCCATCGACCTCCAACACCCGGTCGACGTCGCCCGAACTTTCGTCGCCGCCGAGGGGCCCCCACCGGACACCGCGCTCGCCGAGCCACTCGTACACCATCGAAACGTGGTTTTCCGCGAAGAACTGGAACCACGGGTCGGCGGTGTCGCCGCCGGTGAAGCGGGGCCACTCCTCCGCCAAGCGCGCCGGGGAGTCGCTGATCCCCACGGCCACTTGCTCGGGCACGCCGGCGAACAGCATGCGCCCGATGGACTCGTTGCACGCCCCGCCGGCCGCTGCCTCGCGCTCGAGCACCAGGACGTCTCCCCCCGCCGCCACGACCTCGGCAGCCGCCGCGAGTCCCGCCGGACCCGCGCCCACGATCACCACGTCGACACGCTCGTCGAACACGACCGCAGCCGCCGTGTCGTCGGCGCTGTCGCGCGGGGGACCGCTGTCGCCGGCCGTGTCCGCGGCGGTGTCGAACGGCGCGGCCGGGGTCGAGTCCACCGGCGCGTTGGTGTCGGCGGTGCCGGGCGGCCCGGCGGCCGTACACCCCGCGAGGAGCGCCAGCAGGCCGAAGGAGGCGGAGCCGAAGATCATCGGGAACGGGAGTCTAGCTGCCCTGCTTCCCCAGTCGCCGCACCAGTTCGGGGAGGTAGCGCAACGCCGCATAGACCTTCATCGCCTCGCGGACGGGCCGGGCCGGCTCGCCGAGCCACGTTTCCCCGGCGGGGATGTCGGTGTGGACGGCGCTGCGGGCGCCCAGCCGGGCGCCGTCTCCGATGACGCGGTGGTCCGCGACGCCCACCTGCCCGGCGAGCACGGCACCGCGCCCGACCCTCACCGATCCCGACAGGCCGACCTGCGAAACGAGGACCGCGTGGTCGCCGACGTCGCAGTTGTGACCCACCTGGACGAGGTTGTCGATTTTCGCGCCGCGGCCGATGCGGGTGTTGCCGAGCATGCCGCGGTCGACGCAGGCGCCGGCACCGATCTCCACGTCGTCCCCGATGTCGACGGACCCGACGTGGGGGATCTTGCGGAGGCCCGCCGCCGTTGGCTCGTACCGAAAACCGTCGGCCCCGATCACCGCGTTCGCGTGGATCCGGACCCGGGCGCCGATCCGCACGTTGGCGTAGGCGACGACGTTGGGAAACAGGGTGCTGCCCGGACCCACCAAGACGCCGGGACCGAGTACCACCCCCGGGTGGAGGGTGGCGGTGGCATCGACCCGGGCCGTGGGGTGAACCGCCGGCGCGCCCGGCTCCGGTTGCCACTCCGGGAACCACTCCTCCAGGAGGGTTG
>CAYHRZ010000479.1:0-4488 GCA_964359125.1 uncultured Klebsiella sp.
GGGGAGGGGCTGAACATCGTGACCGGCGAGACCGGGGCGGGCAAGTCGATCCTCGTCGACGCGCTGCAACTGGTGCTCGGCGGCCGGGCCAGCCCGGAGCTCGTGCGTTCTGGCGCCGACCGCGCCGAGGTGGAAGCGCTCTTCGAACTCGGTGCCCGTGAGCGGGAGCGGCTCTCGGGCCGGGAACTCGGCCAGGAGCTGGTGCTGCGGCGGGTCGTAGAGGCGGCGGGCCGGTCGCGGGCCTACGTGGACGGGCGCCTGGCCACGGTGGCCGAGCTTGGTGAGGTGGCCCGGGGACTCTGCGACATCAGCTCGCAGCACGAGCACCACTCGCTGGTCGACCCGCAGAGCCACCTCGGCTACCTCGACGCCTACGCCAACCTCGGCGACGAGCGTGGGCAGATGGAGCAGGCCTGGGCCCGTCTCCGGGACGCGGAGGCGGCGCTGGCGTTACTGCGCGGGCGCCTGAGGGAGGATCGCGCCGACTGGCTGCGCTTTCAACTCGCCGAGTTGGAGAAGGTGGCGGGGCTCGACGTCGACGAGGCGGAGTTGTCGCGCCTGCGCAACGTCGACGCGCTGGCCTCGTTGTCGAACCGGGCGCACGGGCGCCTCTACGCCGACGACGACGCCGCCTGCGCGGTGGTGGCTCGCGCCCTGGCCGACGTCGACGGCGCGGCTCGGCTCGACCCGGCCCTGGCGACGGTCCGGGAGCGACTGGCGAGCGCCGCGGCGGAACTCGAGGACCTCGCCTCGGAGCTGGGTCGCTACGCCCGCGCTCAACGCGCGGACCCGGCCCGGTTGGCGGCGCTGGACGAGGCCCAGCACGAGTTGCGGCGGCTGCGGCGCAAGCACGGCGAGGACCTCGCCTTCGCCCGGGCCCAGGTGGCCGCGGAGCTCTCGGTGTTCGACCAGGCCAGCACCGCCACGGAGGCGGCGGAGGCGGCGGTGGCGGAGGCCCAGGCCGCCGTGGCGCGGGTGGTCCCGCGCCTCTCGTCACGCCGCCGGGCGGAGGCGGGTCGGTTGGCGGCGGGCATCACGGCCGAGTTGGCGTCGCTGGGGATGGGCGAGGCGCGGGTGAGCGTCGACGTGTCGGACGCCGGCCCCGGCCCACGTGGCGCCGACCGGGTCGAGTTCCTCATCGCCACCAACCGCGGGGAGGAACCCCGCCCGCTCCGGAAGGTGGCCAGCGGCGGCGAACTCTCGCGCGCCCTCCTGGCGGTCAAGCGCGTGCTCGCCGCGACCGGGCCGGTGGGCACCTACGTCTTCGACGAGGTCGACTCGGGCGTGGGCGGCGCGGTGGCGGAGGTGATCGGGCGAAAGCTGTTCGAGGTGTCGCGACACCATCAAGTGGTATGCATCACCCACCTGCCCCAGATCGCGGCGTGGGCCGACCGCCACCTCCACGTGCGCAAGGAGGTGAGCGGCGACCGCACGGTCTCGTCGGTGCACCACCTCGCCGAGGGGGAGAGCGTCGAGGAGTTGGCCCGGATGCTGGGCGGGGTGCGGGTCAGCGACGCCGCGCGGGCGGCGGCCAGGGAGTTGCGCGGGGGTCGGCTGGGCGGGTGACCGCGCCGGGCGACGGGGGTGCCCCCGGAACTAGGACCCCCGCCGGCGTTGCCACCGGCGGGGGTCAGGATGGGTGCCGGGCCTCTGGACGAACAGGCGTCTGAAGGGGGACGCACCCGCTCGATGCAGACGTCCCGGCAATCCCTAGGCTAACTCACTCCCCGCAGGCCGGGGTGGCGTTCTCGGCGCGCTTGACGTCGTCCAGCGTGGGCGCGTAGCCCCAGCGGTCGGTCTGGATGTTGTTGATCTTGAACGAGCCGTTCACGAACTGGCGCGACGCCGTCGACACGCTCACCAGGTACACCTGGAACTCGCCTTCCAGCGGCTTGTCCAGGGTGCCAGCCTCCAGGGCCGCGATCTCCGCCTGCGTGGCCTTGAGCCGGACCCAGCTGGGGTTGATGCCCACCCAGCCGTCGAAGCCGACGGCGTCGCCGCCCTCGCCGGGCAGCGTGGGGCGCCAGCTGTTGTCTTCCACCTTCATGTGGAAGGGCTGGTCGTCACGGGACACCAGGCCGTAGAGCTCCAGCTCCTCGTCGACCGGTGACACGTAGTCGCCGGCCTGGTTCTCGCCGCCATTGTTCATGTTGTCCCTGAACATCTGCACGAAGTCTTCGTAGTCGGCGAAGCCGTTGCAGTTGTCGCCGTCGCCGGAGCAGTTGAGCTCCTCGAAGATCTCGGTGCCGAAGTTCCCGTAGCCGCCGGTGACCTGCCCGTCGTCGTTGGTGGCCACCCAGAAGGGCGTGTACGACGGGAAGTAGTAGTCGGTGCTGTAGAGGTAGAACGTCTCGTCGCCGAGCCGGGAGAACCCGTAGCCGGCGTTCCAGTCCTCGTCCAGGATCCAGTAGTCGTCGGTGCTGGAGGGGTTGATCTGCGCGCTGTTGCCGTTGAGGAAGAAGACGGTGTAGCCCTCGTCTTCCTCGTTGGAGTTGGACCAGCCCTCGATCCAGTTGCCGTCGATCTCCTGGAGGCTGGTCTTGCCGTCGACCTCGGTGCACTCGGTCGGCTGGAAGTCGGGGTCGATGACCCAGCCCACGCGGAAGTCGCCGAAGCGGGTGGTGACGTGGATGGTCATCTGGATGTCGCCCTCGGAGGTCATCACGACCTCCTCCCGCCAGGTGTCGAGGGGCTTGTTGTCGACGTAGTAGCCGACGTCGGCCAACTCGGAGACGTAGGTGGGCGTGCGGCGGGTGCAGTCCTCGAAGGTGAGGAGGTTGCCGTCGGGGTCGTTGCTGTCGTCGTCGTCCCACGACTCGACGCAGCACTGCGCCTCGTACTGGCGCTCCCAGTCGGGGATGATGGCCGCGCGCAACTCGATGGCGTTGTAGTCGGACAAGTTGCGGCAGTCCAACGGGGTGAGATCCCACTCCGCCTGGAAGTCGGTCTCCACCGCCACGCGCTCCGCGTAGCAGGGGTCGGTGAAGATGGCGTCTTCGTCGATGTCGGGCTTCGGGGTGCGCGGGTCGCTCTGGACGTACTCGCAGGCCGGCTGGTCCAGTGACTCGCGGATGCGGAGGATGTTCTCCGAGGTCGACTCGGCGAAATACGTGGTGTAAGTACCGGAGATCTCGGCGTCGTGGGGGTCACAGGCCACGAGCAAGGAAAGGACGAAGGGCAGCGCCATGGGGAAGCTCCGACCGGCGTGTATAGGCCGCCGGGGGGGGTAGCGTCAAGCGGGGAAGGAGGCCGCCAGGCCGTCGCGGTAGTCCGGGTGCGCCCACGTGAAGCCGAGCTCCTTCTCCATGCGCTCCACCTTGAGTCGTACGCTGGCCGTCATCAGCCGCAGGTTGTCGGGCGTGAAGCGGGGCTTGCGCCCGAGGCGGGCGGCGAGGCCCTCGTTGCGGCGGGCCGCCGCGAACTGCAAGGCGCTGGGGATCCACGTGCTCCAGAACCGGACGGGGCTACCGCCCACCCGCGCGTGGACGGCGGCGTAGAACTCCTTGAGCGTGGGCGTGGAAGGCCCGCTCACGTTGTAGACGGCCCCGTCCTGTCCCCCGGCGCCCACCGCGATCAAGGCCGACACGCAGTCGTCGACGTGGATCACCGGCACCAGGTTCCGTCCTTCGCCCGGCAGCCACCCCCGCCCACGCTTGATCTCGTCGGCCATGGTGAAGCGCAGCGCGGGGCCGTACACCGCCGCGATGCGCGCGACCTTCGCCGGTAGTCCGCCAGCGGCCGCGGCGAGGACCGCGGCCTCGGCCGCGCCCTTCGCGGTGCCGGAGTTGGTGTGCGGCGCCGGCGGGTAGTCCTCTGCCCCCCACAGGCCCCTGCGGTCGCCGTACACCGCGCAACTCGAGGCGAACACGAAGTTCTGGACTGATCCGGCCGCCCGCGCCGCGCTGACCACGTTCTCGGTGCCCACCCGGTTCAGCCGGTCGGCGTCGAACGCGCCGGCGCCGCGCAGGCCACCGGCGAGGTGCCACACCTCGTCGACGCCCCGCATCGCAGCCGCGAGGCTGGCGGGGTCGTCGATGTCGCCTCGCGCCAGTTCGGCGCCCGCCTGCGCGGCGGTGGCGCCCCGCCCCTCGTCGCGCACGAGGGCGCGCACCCGCTGACCCCCGGCGAGCAGCGCCCGGGCCAGCGGCAGGCCGATCTGTCCGGTGGCGCCGGTGACGAGCGAGAGCCTTGACATTGACATCCTTGCCCGGGAGACAGGACCACCGCGGGGTCGCCCGTCTACAACCTGCGGCGCGCGCTGGCCACCCCGGTCGTTCCCCGTCTGACGACGCCTCACTCCCCGGCGTCGGGCGCTTCGGCGTACATCACCGTCCCGGTCCACTCCATGCCGTCGGCCTCGTCGCGATCTTCGCCCAGGAAGAACAGGTCCGGCACGCCGTTGCCGTCGAGGTCGCCTCGGAGGACCGGCCCGCCCACCGGGCGCAGCATGTAGGCCGCCATCGGCACGCCGGGACGCCCGCCCAGGCC
>CAYHRZ010000480.1:0-4479 GCA_964359125.1 uncultured Klebsiella sp.
GCGTAGCCGCCCTTGTCCTCCGCGTTCTCCTGCGTGACGTCGAGTTGGAGGAACTCGCCGCCCACACTTTTCACCTGGTCCTTCACGGCGGGCCGGGTGTCGAAGGCCTTCACCACCGCGCCGAGTCGCTTTGCGGTGGCGATGGCGCTGAGCCCCGCCACGCCCGCGCCCACCACGAGGACGTGGGCCGGCGGCACCCGCCCGGCGGCGGTCATCAACAGCGGCAGGTAGCGGGGAAACACGTAGCTGGCCTCGATCACCGCGCGGTAGCCGGCGATGTTGGCCATCGACGAGAGCGCGTCCATGGTCTGCGCCCGGGAGATGCGGGGCACGGCCTCCATCGCGATCACCGACGCGGCCTTCGCGCGGAGGACCGCCACCAGGTCGTCGTCGCCACCGGGGTACACGAAGCTGAGCAGGATGCCGCCTCGCGACAGCGCCTCGGCCTCGGCGGCGCTGGGCTTCTGCACCTTGAGCACCAGGTCCGCGCCCCACGCGGCGGCGGTGTCGACGATCGTGGCCCCGGCAGCGGCGAACTCCGCGTCAGGAACCGAGCAGGCCGCGCCCGCGCCTGCCTCGACGAGGAGCTCGTGGCCCCGGTCTTTCAGTTTCTTGGCGGTTTCCGGGGTGGCGGCCACTCGCCGCTCCTGCGCCCCGGTTTCCCGCACCACTCCGATGCGCATGCTGTCTCCGGCGGCGGCCCCCTTCACCCGTTCGGCGGTGCGGCGCTATACGCCGGTCACCCGGAGGCGGGCGCCGCTTCAGGTTGTCGCGCCCGGACGCCCGCCGGCCGTCGGCTCGGCCACCCAGTCCTCGCCGTAGCTCCGCAGGTGCAGTTCCCGGGCGCGCACCCGGGCGAGGTCGCGGCAGGCGCCGTCGAGATCCACCAGGGGGTAGTCGAACTCGGGCACGGGACTGTCGCGACGAGGAACGACGCTGATACCGAGGCCCGCCAGCGCGGACCTGGCGACCGGGTGGACCCAGGGGGCGGCCACCACCACGGCCCGCGGTCCCGACTTCCGCAACGCAACCGCCAGCGCCACGAGAGCCCCGGGAGGCAGGGTCCCGTCGTCGACCAGCAGCACGCGCGGCACGCCGGCCAGGGGCTCGTGGCGGACGGGGCGAATCCACCGGGTCCACGCCGGCAGCGCCTCATCGTCCTGCGGCAACGTGCAGACGTCGACGCCCAGCGAAAACGGATCCACGAACGAGAGCCCGCGTCCCACGAGGAACGCCGTGGGAAAGCCCACCTCCACGGCGCCCGCCGAGCCGACGACCACCAGGGCGTCGTGCGCCTGCTCGCCGAGCGCGAAGTAGAGCCGCTCGCCCTCGGACCGGCGACAACAGAGGCGAGACGGTGGTTTCCAGGTAGACATGGTCGGCATCACTCCTGGTCCCGGCCAAGGCAATCCTCGTGCCGGGAAACTGCGCAGGTTCTCCCGTGACAGCGCGCGGCCCAGGTGTCGGACGTCCGTCGACGCCCGTCAGGGGTCCCGAGGCGCCCCCGCCGGCGCCTCGAATCGCCGCGTCGTCTCACTCGGGGGTCGACGCAGTGGGCACGTCGACGGCCACCGCGGGGAGCGACGGGAACCCCTCCACCACCGGCGCCTCCACCACCGCGCCCTCCTCGGGCGGGTACACCAGCGTGTCGCCGAGCAGCGGGAAGTACAGCTCATCGCCCACCGACAGGCTGTCCAGCGAGCGCCCGCGGTTGAGTCCGGCCACGACCCACAAGGGCACGCCCTCCTCGCGGGCCAGCGCCCAGGCGGTGTCGCCGGTGGCGACCACGCGACTCGAGACGCCGACCATGCCGCCGCGGGCCTCGAAGAAGCGGAACAACCGCTCGTCCAGGGCCGTCTCGCGGCGCTCGTCGAAGGTGTCGGCGTCGGGCACCACGATCACCTCGCCGGGCACCAGCGGCCGCTGGACGGGGAAGTGGTTGAGCGCGGCGATGGCCTCCGGGCGCGTGCCGGCCAGGCGGGCCAAGCCGTCGAGGGTCTCACCGTGGCGGACGGTCACGCGGGCGAAGCCCTCCGCGGGGTCCTCGGCCGGGAACTCTTCGACCGACACCGGCACCACCGTCGGGGCGGGGGCCCCGGCGACGGGCGGCGCGGCCGAGACGGGTTCCGCCGACTGGACCGGCGACCGCTCGGCGGGTGCGCCGGTGGTGTTGGGGGTGCTGTCGAAACAGGCCATCAGGAGGATGCTGAACATGTTGATCTCCGTCTACAAGTGCCCGGAAGTGGGCACACAGGGACACTGCAATCATCGTGCCTTCATCTATGTAGCTCATATTATTGACTAGTTGTGAAAACGTACCCCGCACAACGTATATATCATTAGTAGAATCAATCTACCTACATGCGCCCGCAAGGTCGTCGCCGAGCTCCGCGAACCGGGCCATCGCCCGAACCAGCCGCCGCCAAAGTAAAGGTGCGAGCACACCACTGACCGACCAGGACTGGTCGAGGCGGCTACGGCCGGGGTCGACCGGCACGAAGTCGAAGGCGTGGTCCATGCGCAGCAGCAAGGGGTGCAGGAATACCGCACTGAGCACCACCCGGAGGGGTTCCAGTTCCAGGACGCGGGCGCGGTGGGCGTAGTGGCCCCCGCCCGGCTGCCGGATGGCGAAGGTCACCAGCGCGCCCGGCGCGACGTCGCCCCTGACACGAGGGACTAGGCGGTTCCAGCGCGGCCACGCCCGCACGTCGAGCAGCAGCGCCGCCGCCCGCCCAGCGGGGGCCGGGATCTCGGTGCTCAGCGTGAAGGTTCGCAGGGGGCGGTTCCTAACGCCGGCCACCACGATACCGGGCGACGTGTCGTCCAAGGTCGGTTGTGTCGCCGTCGTGATCGCCAGTTGCGCCGGCTGCTGTTGCCTGCGCGTGCCCACCTTCGGGCTGTGGCCCGAGATCGACGAGGCCAGCGCTCGCCAGCGGATCCACGACCGCCCGGCACTCGTCCAGAAGCTGTGCCGGTTCGACGAGGTCTGCGCGGTCGTCGAGGGCGCCGACGTCGACGTCGTCCCCGTGGGCTACAACCCCCTCACAGGCACGGTCGTCAGCCTGGTGGCGGTGGAAGCCACCTGCCGTCCGACTGTCGAGCCGCAGCAGGTCGCCGAGATCGTCGTGTGCGCCGGCGTCGTCGCCGCCGTGGGGCGCGAGGTGGCGGGCGCCTGGACCACCGAGTTCGTGACGAGCGACACGCTCTGGGGTGTCGACATGGACGATCCGCTGTCGCCACCGGGCAGCAGCAGCGGGGACTGGGACTGGGACTGACCGCGACACGGGCGCCCCGTCCCGGCTGCAGCACCACGAAATGGCCCCTTGCAACCGACTGGCACGACATTTGCCCCGAACCCCAGCGGAGTTCACATGATCACCTTCCTTTCCCTGCTCGCCTGCGCCCCCGAGGTCACCACGCGCACGCTCACCGACGAGGGCAGCGTGTGCGTCGACGACGGCGGCATCGTCGTCACGTTCCCCGACTGCCTGTCGTCCAGTTGCGACACCCTGCTGAGTGCCGAGTGCTCCGCCACGCTGGTTGACGGCGTGCTCGAGGTGCACGCCGAGGCGGTGATCGAGAGCCAGGGCAACGAGTGCACCACCGACTGCGGGCTCGTGCAGGCCACCTGCGAGCTGCCCCTGGTCGAGGACCCAGAGACGGTGAGCCTCTCCTACGCGGGCGACACCGTTCCCCTCGACGAGGCGTGCGCGATCTAGCCCTCGCGAGTCTCCACCCTGCCGTCGGCGTGCCGGGCGAATCGCCCCTGCTCCCTGGGGTGGACGGGGTCGCGGCGCTTCCACGGCCACCCCCCGAAACCCGAGCTGCGGTAGTCGGTGTAGGCCTCGTGGATCTCGGTGGCCGTGTTCATCACGAACGGCCCGTGCGACACCACCGGCTCGCCTATCGGCTTGCCCTGGAGCACCAGCGCCTCGCTCGCGCCCCGGCCGCGCAGCGCCACGGCGGCAGTCGCGTCGAGCACCGCGAGGTAGCCCTTGGATACGACCTGTCCCGCGACCTCGAACTCACCGTCGAACACGTAGAGCACCCGGCTGGTACCGCGCGCGGCGAGGGGGAGAGGGAGGGATGCCCCGTCGGCCAGGGCCACCGTCCAGATGGCCACCTCGTGCGCGGGGTCGGCCGCCCAGGAGTCGGGCGGCGTGCCCGGCCCGGTCGCCTCGCCGAATGTCCCGGCCACCACCGTGACCCGAGCGCCGGCGGCGTTTACCACCGGGATGGTCTCGGCCCAGAGCATGGTGAAGTAGGGTTTCACCCGCTTGCTGCGGGCGGGCAGGTTCAGCCAGATCTGGAACAACTCCGCGTGGTTGCCGCTCTCGGCGTGGAGCAGCGGGAACATTTCGCTGTGGACGATGCCGTTACCGGCGGTCATCCACTGCACGTCGCCACCGCCGAAACGGGCGGTGGCGCCAAGGGAGTCGGCGTGGTCGATGCGACCGCGGCGCACCAGGGTGACGGTCT
>CAYHRZ010000481.1:0-4470 GCA_964359125.1 uncultured Klebsiella sp.
GGGGCTGTGAGTTTGCGGAGTTCGGCCAGCGCCTTGTTGCGGTCGGTCTCGGAGTAGCGGCGTTCGGTAATGGCCAGCAGCGCGAAGGTGGAGTCGCCGTCGTCGGCTTGCGACACGTGGACCCTCGCGGTTTGTTCCTGGTCGGCGTCGAACACCTGCTCCAGCACCTCGCGGATCTGCGCGGTGGTGGCGGAGAACAGCCACTCGGTGGGCATGGCGTCGAAGATGTTGGCCAAGCCCCGGTAGCGCCACGTGTGCGGACGTTGCCGGGTGTCGGCCAGCACCGCGTCCAGGGTGCGGCGCAGGATGGGCAGGTGGCGACAGGGCTGCGTGAGCGCGCGGTGGGTGAACATGCCCCGGAGGATCACCGGGCCGCCGGGGAGCGCCACCCGGATGGCATCCACCCGGCCCGCCCGGTGGACCGGCGACTCGGTCTGGGTCTTGCGCAGCGAGATGATGCCGGCGGTCTCGCGGGTCGGGGCGGGCGGCCAGAGATCGCCGGGCGCCACCCGGTCGGCGCCGAGGCGCTCGTCGCCCTGGGTGATGCCCACGAAGACGTAGTTGTCGCCCAGGAGCCAGCGCAGGAACTCCGCGGCTTCCATCGCCTCGGCGGTACCGAGTTCGAACGCCGCCAGCGCGGTTTTTTCGACGCGCGCCATCATCGGCTCGTAGTCGCTCACCATGGCCTGCGCGATGGCCAAGCGCGCCCAGAGGTCCTGCTGCACGGTGTTGGCGTCGGCGTCGATGCCCTCCACCTCGAAGCGCACCACCGACACGCCGGTGCCCTCGCCCTCGCCCACCACCCGCGCCGTGGGCCCCGCGCCGGCCACCCGGGCAATGAAGTTGTAGCCGGCGATGTGCGAGGCGCCCGCCACGCGGAGGCCCAGGCGCAGCGTGTCGACGATGAACGGCTGGTCCTTGACCACCGAGCGCACCAGGAGGCCGTCGTCGGTGGGATCGACCGTCACGCGGGGCGAGCCCTCGGCCACGAACCGCCACAGCTCCAGGAGCCCGGTCGCGAACTCGGCGGGGGGATGTTGGAGGATGACCAGCGTGCGGGCCTGCCCCAGCGCGACCCTCGCGAAGGCGACGAAGCTCTCGGCTTCGGCGGGCGCGAGCCCCGCGGCGAGGGCGGTGGTGGCGGCGTGTACGCGGGCCACGACGGCCTCGCGTTGGGGGTGGTTCGGCATGGGGGGGCGACTCCGGTGGGTTCTCGAGAAACCGGTGAGCCCAGGTGTCGGCTGGCCGACCGGCCGCGCGCGGCGTAGCCTCGCGTGGGCGCGCAGTCTACTTCGTGGAGGTCGCCATGTCCCGCTGGTCCGTGTGCGTGTTCCTGGTGGCGTGTTCCGGCGACGGGGACGGCGAGGGTGTGGACACCGGCGACGACGACGGTGGCGTCGAGTGCGGCGATCCCGTGGCCTACGACGTCGAGGTGACGGCGAAGGTGGTCGACAGCGGCGGCAAGGGGGTGGAGGGGATCGAGGTGGCCCTCGATGACCGGGGCTGGACCAACAGCATCCTGGGTTCCGGCCTCACGTCGCGCTCGGGGTTGGTGACGTTCTCGGCCAAGGGTGTGACGGCCCTCGACGGTTGCTGGGGGACCGTGCTGAACTACTGGGTCGTCGCCACGGATCCCGCCGACCCATCCCGCACGGCCGAAGCCGACATGAACACAGAACTCTACAACGCCATCGACGGCGGCTCGCTGGTGGCCGACGTGAGCGACTTCCCGCTAGCGCTCTGAACCGCGGACCCGGGGCTGGCCGGCGACGATCTCCACGTAACCATCGTGGTTGCCGTAGTGTGCGGAAATACCGACGTCGATCGCGTACAGTTTGCCGCCGCAGCGCGACGCCACTTGTCCTGACTCCTGCGTGGTGTGGCCGACCACCATGCGCGCGGCCCCCAGCGACGCCAGCGCCCGCTCGAGTTCGGCGCAGGCCACCGGCTCCTCTTCAACGAGGTAGCCGCGGAACCACAGCGGGCCGTCCGGACCGAGCACGTCGGCACTGCCGGCGGCCTTGGCCGGGCCGCTGGCAGGCGGTTGGTCGATACCCTCGCGCACCAAGACGTTGAGCTGTCGTACCCCCAACTCCGCCCACCGGGGCGTGACGCCGCCGTGGCAGAAGATCGTGTCCTGGACCTGGGCGACGGCGTCGAGGCTGCGGAGCCAGGCGCCGTCGTCGCCCTCGCGACCGAATGCCGCGGCGCGGGGGGCATCGCCGCCGTACGCCTCGGTGTCCAGCGGGTTCACGTAGCGCAGGTCCCCCTGCATGTTCATCACCTCGTGGTTGCCGAGCAGGGGCACCACCTGTCCACCGGCGGCCACCGCCTCGGCCTGCAAGCGCCGGAGCGTGGCCATCACGCCCTTGCTGTCGGGCCCGCGGTCGGTGATGTCACCGGTCTGCACCAGCGTGGCGGTCCCGCCGCTCCACGCGCCCCCGGCGTCGACCACTCCGGCCAGTTGGAGCACACGCAGCAGCGCGGCGGGGTCGCCGTGCACGTCGCCCACGGCGACCACGCGGGCGGCCGCGCCTTCGACGACCGGGGTGGCTTGCGCGCCGGGCGGCACGGTGGCCGGCGCCGGACGTACGCCCGCGGGAGCCGCGTCGCGGGCGCAGGCGAGCAGGAGCAAACACACCCACACGGTCAATCCGATAACGTGCCGCCCATGGATGACCGAGCCCGCCTGCGTAGCCTCGTGGAACGTGCCCGCCGCGGGGGCGCTCGCGCCTGCGAGTTGCTCCACGTGGAGTACGAGCAGAAGTCGCTGGCGGCCTGGAGGGCCAAGGTGGGCGGCCTCGCCGGCACGGAGGTCGTGGCGAGGGTGTGGCTCGAGGGCGGCCGCGCGGGGGTGGGCTCGGCTCGCGACGGCGCCGGGGCGGTCGACGCAGCCCTCGCGCAAGCGGCGACGGCGGCGCCCTGCGCTGACGCGGGCCCCGCGGACCGCATGCCCCAGGTCACCGGCTCCATCGGTATCGACGACCGCCGCCACTCGGGCATCGCCGACGCCGACCGGCACGAGGTCCTGCAGACGGCCGAGCGGGCGTTGGCGGTGGGCGGCGTGGTGCTGCGCTCGATTCGCTACTCCGAGCGCCGGGAGGTGCGGAGCTACTTGTCCAGTCGCGACGTGGCCCTCGCGGGGGGCGCCACCACCTACGCGCTGGAAGCGTCCGCGAGCCTGGGCAGCACGACGTTGTCGCACCGCATCGCGTCGCGACACTTCTCCGACGTGGCTTCGTTGCCCTTTGGCACCGACCTCCGGCGGCGGCTGGAAGCGCTGTCCACGCCCACCACCCTGCCCGAGGCCCCGCTCCCGGTGGTGCTCGAGCCGCGCGCCATGGCGGCGCTGGTCAGGAGCCTCGGGCCGGCGTTCTGCGCGACCGCCATCGACCGCACCTTCGTCGGGGCCTTTCGCGGCAAGGCGCTGGCCTCGCCCGCGCTCCACGTCACCGACGACGCGGCGCTGGCCAGTGGGCTCTTGTCCCGGACCTTCGACGACCGCGGCGTCCCGCCGATCACGGTGGCGATCCTGCGGGAGGGGGTGGTGAACAGCCTCCTTCACGACCCGGAGACCGCCCGCGCCGCGGGCCTCCGCCCCACCGGGCACGTGGGGCCGGGGGGACTGGCCCCCTCGAACCTGGTCGTGCGCCCCGGTTCCCGCACGCGCAACGTCATCCTCACCGAGCTCAAGGACTTCCTGGTGGTCGACGAGATGCCTCCGGTCGACCTCGGCAACGGCCGCATCGCGGGGGAGGTCAACGTGGTCGTCTTCGCCGGAGGCCAGCGGCAGGGCGGTGTGCGAGCGCGGGTCGACACCACCGCGCCGGTGCTGCTGCAACAGGTGGCGGAGTTGGCGGCCGACCAGGAGCGGAGCGAGGAGGTCGACGCCCCCACCGCGGTGTTCCGTGGGGTGGCCTTGCAGTAGCGCGGCGGAAAAAAACGACGGCCCGGTGTCGCCACCGGGCCGAAGTTCGCGGGACGCTCACCCTCGCGGGTGAGCGGTTGCCGACTACCCGCGCTCGACCTTCTCGACCGCGATCTCGATCTTCTCGATCGCCATCGCCGAGGAGTCGGAGTTCATGTCGGGCACGTTCCACTTGCAGGGCCAGCCTTCGTAGAAGTTGTAGCGGGCCACTTCCGTGGTGCCGTCCTGGTCCAGCACGATGACCGAGCCGGAGCGGCGGTCGATCTTGCCGTCTTCGATGTTCTTGCGCCACGTCCACAGGTCGTCGGTGGCGGTGTAGCCACGCTCGAGGACGATGTTGGCGTAGGTGGTGCGGCCCGGCTTCTTGCGGACGACCAGGTCGTTGCCCTGCTTGAACTCCACGACTTCGGTCTCGCTGTCCATGCCGGACACGGACTTGAAGCCGCCGACGATGACCTTGTTGTCGCTGACGATCCCCTGGATTTCCAGGAGGAAGTTGTAAGTACCAAACAGCTCTTCGGTAGGCATGATGACTCCAGACT
>CAYHRZ010000482.1:0-4460 GCA_964359125.1 uncultured Klebsiella sp.
GCACCTGGGCCAGGAGTGGCACGCCGTACTCCGCCGCCAGCCGCGCGCCGCCGCCCTCGCCGAAGGGGTAGGCCCGCTGGCCGCCTGGTAGGTCGTACCAGGCCATGTTCTCGACCACGCCGAGCACGGGCACGTCGAGTTTCTTGAACATCTCCACGCCACGCACCGCGTCGAGCAGTGCCACCGGCTGGGGCGTCGTCACCACCACGCCGCCGGAGATGGGTACGCCCTGGATCATCGTGAGCTGCGCGTCGCCCGTTCCCGGGGGGAGGTCCACCACGAGGTAGTCGGTGTCGCCCCAGTCCACGTCCTTGAAGAACTGGTTGATCACCCCCATCACCATCGGGCCGCGCCAGATCACCGGCTCCTTGTCGTCGACGAGGAAGCCGATGCTCATGCACTTCACGCCGTGCGCCGGCAGCGGGACGATCTTCTTGTCGTCGTTGGCCAGGGGTTTGCCGCTGACGTGCATCATCAGCGGCAAGGAGGGGCCGTACACGTCGGCGTCGAGCAGGCCCACCTTCTTGCCCATGCGCGCCAGCGCCACCGCGAGGTTGGTGGCCACGGTGCTCTTGCCCACCCCGCCCTTGCCCGAGGTGACAGCGACGACGTGCTTCACGCCCGGCGGCTTCTGCTTCTGGATCGGACCGCCGTGGGGCTGCATGCCGGGGCCACTCATGCCCTTCACCGGGTCCCGCGCGTGGCCGTGGTCGTGGCCGTGGCCCTGCGCCTCGGGGGCCGGGGCGGCGGTGAGACCGTCGACCCGGATGGTACACGCCACCTCCCCCTCCCAGCCGCGCTCGGCGAGGTTGCGGACGATGGCCTCGCGGATGCGGTTGCGGTCGTCGGGCGAGTGGTCCTTCTTGACCACCAGGGTGAAACGGAGGGTGTCGCCGTCGACGCGGGGGTCGGCGACCATGCCCGCCAGCCAGGCACTGCGGCCGGAGAGGGGGTCGCGCACGCGGGTGGCGGCGGGTTCGAGCAGGGCGAGAGGGTCCATCCCGGGTGGGTAGTCACCTGGCGGGCTCCGGGCGAGCGGCGGAGGTTACCGGCGCGTCAATACGCGCGGCGGCCAGCGCCGCGGCGGTCCGCCCGGCGGTTACCGCTGCGACCACCCCAGGAGCAGCGTGCCGAGCGCGCTGCCCACGTTGTCGTCGTTGCCCACCTTCTTGCCGTCCCACCGGCGCACCCAGCGGCGCACCTGCACGTACACGTTGGCGCCGTCGACCGCGAACAAGGTGCCCTCGCCCTCGTAGGGCCGCCCGGTGCGCTCGTCGGACTCCGCCCGCACGCTGGCCGAGGTGCTGGGGACGAGGCCGTCGTCGGCCTCGATGCAGACGCCCGACCGCTGGGGCCAGCGGTGCATGGCCACGATCTCGGCGACGGGGAGCGCCTCGCGCACCGCGATCACCTTCGACCCCGGTCGCGACAGGTCGGGGTAACCGAACAGCAACCACTCGCGGCCGTCGGCGGCCTTGAGGCGCGCACGGGAGTTGGCGGCGGTGAGCACATCCATACACGCCGGGATGCGGGCCAGGGCGTCGGGAATCTCCGCGCCTCCGAAGGGCTCCACCTTGCCGTTGACCGCCTTCACCGCGGCCAGCCAGCCGGTGACCTGCTCCCCCTCGGGCGGCACCTCCGGCGACGGTGTTTGCACGATGGCGGTGCCCTTGCGCGGCGGCTCGAGGGCCGCGGGGGCTTCCAGCGACTCGCCCCAGGCGGGCGCCCCGGCCGGGGTGGCCACCGCGCGGGTGGGGATCGGGGCCCGGGGGGTGAGCAACAACTCGTCGGGCAAGGGATCGGTGGCCACGCGGGCTCGCACCACCGGCTTGACCGCCTCGCCGTGTTTTCGGGGCAGCGGTGTTTCTTTGCGAAGCTCGCCCGCGATGTGGGACAACACCGGCAAGATCAGTTCGTTCATCGCCAGCTTGCAGGCGGAAGGCGACCCGGGAATGGCGAAGACCGAGCGGTTCCTGGCGATGCCGCCGACAGCCGACGAGAGGATCGCCGACGCCCCGATCTCCTTGAACGACAGCGCCCGGAACAGCTCTCCGAAACCGGGTAGTTCCCGGTCGAGGCGATCTCGCACCACCGCCGCCGTGCAGTCGCGGGCAGAGATACCGGTGCCGCCGGTGAGGACGACGACGTCGATGTTGGGGGCGTCCAGGGCGCGATCCAGCTCGCCACCGATCTCGCCGGGGTCGTCGGGGACGATGGCGTGACTCGCAATGGCGTGCCCGCAGGCCAGCGCCAGCTCGCGGATCACCGGGCCTGAGGCGTCGTCGGCCACGCCCCGGGAGGATGAGACGGTGACGACGTGGATGCGGAGGGGCCCGGCGGCCTCGTGGGCGTGCGGCATTGGGCTTGCTTATCCCGCCCGCGTTGCGAGCCATGCTTCCAGGATGATCGCGGCCGCCACGGCATCCACCTCGTCGCGGCGGGCACCCCGGTCGGCGATGAGCGTGCGCGCCTCGGCCGAGGTGTAGCCCTCGTCCACGTAGTCCACGGGGACCTTCACCACCGCCGCCACCGCGTCGCCCACCTGCCGGGCCAGGCGCTGCATGCGCTCGTTGGTGTCGGGCAGCCCGACGACGAGCTGGGTGACCTCCCGCGCCGCGCACAGCCGGGCGATGGCCTCGGCGTCCTTCGCGACCGACTTACGAACCATGGTCGCGACAGAAAACACGATCTTGCGCCCGACATCGGTGGCCGCGATGCCGATCTTCGCCGTCCCCACGTCCAGGGACAAAACCGCGCCGGGAAGGCTCATCCTGGGCCGGTTAGCATGGCCCATGCCCGCCCGCTTCGACATCATCAGCCAGGGCGAGGAGTTGCTCGCCGGGCAGGCGGTCGACACCAACGCGCCGTGGATCAGCGCTACCTTGCAGGGGTTGGGCCTGCGGCCGGGGCGCGTCACGGTGGTGGGCGACGACCTCGAACAGATCCGCGAGGTGATCGCCGAGAGCGCAGCGCGCGCCGAGCTGGTGGTGTGTACCGGGGGCCTGGGCCCCACCTCCGACGATCTCACCCGCGAGGCGGCGGCGGCGGCCTTCGGGCTGCCGTTGGAGGAGAGTGCCGAGGCCCTGGCACAAATCGAGGCCCGCTACCGGTCGCGCAACCGGCCGATGCCGCCCACCAACCGCGTGCAGGCGCTCCTGCCGCGCGGCGCGAGGCTGCTGGAGAACCACATGGGCACGGCGCCGGGCTTCGCCGTCGACACCGGCACGAGCCTGTGTTTCTTCTTCCCCGGCGTGCCCTTCGAGATGTACCCGATGCTCGAGGCCTACGTGCTCCCCGAGGCGCGCACGCGCTTCTCGCTCGCGCCGCGGCGGCTAGTGATGCTGCGCTGCGTGAACCTCGCGGAGAGCGTGGCCGCCGGGCGGATGGAAGGCTTCGAGCGGGATGGGGTAATCATCGGCTACCGGGCGAGTTTCCCGGAGGTGCAGGTGAAACTGCACGTCGCGGCGGGACTCGACGCCGACGCGCTGGCCCGGGAGGCGGTGGAGCGGCTGGGCGGACGGCACGTGTTCGGCGTGGACACCGGGCCGCTGGCCCAGGTGGTCGGCGAGTTGTTGCGCGCCCGGGGACAACGGCTCGCGGTGGCGGAGAGTTGCACCGCGGGTCGGATCGCCGCGGAGATCACGTCGGTCCCCGGGGCGTCGAACTACTTCCTCGGCGGCGGCGTGGTGTATTCAAACAATGAGAAGTCGCGACAGTGCGGAGTGAGCCCGGCGTTGGTCGCCGAGCACGGTGCCGTGAGCGAGGCGGTGGCGCGGTCGCTGGCCGAGGGCATGGGCGCGGCCACCGGCGCCGACTGGGCGATCGCCGTCACCGGCATCGCGGGGCCGGGCGGGGGATCGGCGGAGAAGCCGGTGGGCACGGTTCACCTCGCCTGCGCCGGCGCGGGCCTGACGACGCACGAGCGAGTGCGTCTTCCCTATGATCGAACTCGGAATCTCGCGGCCACGGTGGCCCTGTCCCTCGACCACCTCCGGCGGCGCTTACTGAACATCCATACAGACTGAAACCATTTTTTGGTCGCCACCCCCTTGCACGCGTACAGGTTCGTGCTACTCTCGACCCGCCAAACGGAGCCATCCAAATGCCTATCGATCCTGACCGCGCCAAAGCCCTCGACGCCGCCGTCGCCTCCATCGAACGCCAGTACGGCAAGGGCTCGATCATGCGCCTCGGTGCATCCGAGCACGTGCAAGTGGGCATCATCTCCACCGGGTCCATCGGCCTGGACCTCGCCCTCGGCATCGGGGGCATCCCCCGCGGCCGCGTCATCGAGATCTACGGTCCGGAGTCCAGCGGCAAAACCACGATGACCCTGCACCTCATCGCCGAGACGCAGCGCAAGGGCGGGGTGGCGGCGTTCATCGACGCCGAGCACGCCCTCGACGTCACTTACGCGCGCAACCTCGGCGTGGCGGT
Source organism: uncultured Klebsiella sp. (assembly GCA_964359125.1). Lineage (GTDB taxonomy): Bacteria > Myxococcota_A > UBA796 > UBA796 > SXON01 > SXON01. Next base: position 4,438 of record CAYHRZ010000482.1, read on the forward strand.
GGAGGAGCTGCTCATCTCTCAAC
>CAYHRZ010000483.1:0-4454 GCA_964359125.1 uncultured Klebsiella sp.
CTTGAAGGCGCAGTCGATGTCGCGCACGCCCAAGTCGAAGAGCGAGCCGACCAGGCGGTTCCAGGCCCAGGCGTTGAGGCGGCGACCCACCGGGTCTCGCCGGTCCTCTCGGTAGCCGACGACGATGTCGTAGCCCGTGGCCCAGGCGTCGAGGCGCGAGATCTGCTCGATGTCGAACTGCCGGTCCGCGTCGGTGAAGAAGAGGTGCCCCTTGGTCGCCGCCAGCAAGCCGGTGCGCAGCGCGGCGCCGTACCCCAGGTTCTCAGGGTGGTGAATCACGCGGAGGCGGGGGTCCCCGTGGGCCACGGCCACGCGACCGGTATCGTCGTGCGAACCGTCGTCGACCACGATCACTTCGCCGTCCAGGCGGCGCACGTCGAGCGCACGCAGGGCCGCTTTCACCGAGGCACCGATGTTGGCGGACTCGTTGAAGGCCGGCAAGACGACCGAGAGGGAGCAGATCACGCTGCGATTCGACTAGTCGGAGTAGCCGAAGTGGTGCGGGTCGTCCCCGCCCTTTTCAGGGTCGGTGGCCTCGTTCTGCGCGTAGTCGACGGCGCGGAGGTAGTACCACATGCCGCCCGACTGCTGCTGCTCGGCCTTGATCTTGGCGCTCCACAGGTCGTCGCCCATGCTGACGAAACCCACGCTGGACCAGTCGCTCGAGCCCGCCGTCTCGTTGCGGTAGTAGAGGGTGGCCGCGAACACGCCGCCACCCTCGTCGGTGATGAAGGCCTCCACCAACACGTCTTCGCCGCTGGGGAGGTTGTCGGTGAAGGGTTCGAAAACGATGGTCGGCGGCACCGTGTCGCTCCCGTCGTCGATGTCGTCCTGGTCGCCACCGCCGCCGTCGCTGAGGTTGTCGCCCCCCACGCCGGACGGGCAAGCGAGCAACAGCGTGAGCCACGTGACCATTGCATCTCCCGGAGAACGCAGGACGGCCCAGTCTAGCCCGTTCGCGCCGCCGTCGCTGCACCCGGCCGCCCGAGGGCGATGCCGCCGACTACTTGCGCCGGATGATCATGCGGAAGGAGGTGAACTGCTCCTTGCCTGCCACGTAGAGCACACCGTAGAGCACGTCGTAGGGCGTGTCTTCGTCGGCGATGACCATGAGGCTGCCGTCGAACGGCGGGCCACCACCGTCGGCGATGCGCTGGATGGTCTCCCGCCGGGTGCCGAGCGCCTGCCCGACCGGGGCCCACGCGTTGACATCGCCCGCGGCGGAATCGGCCGGGCGCCCGGCCTCCAGCTTCATGACCGACTTGTCGTCGACCATGACCGAGCCCTTGCTCAGGATCACGCGGACGCCGGGAACCAGCGTGTCGGGAGAGATGGACGCCGGCGGCTTGAGGTCGTCGCTCAGCGGGATGTTTTCCGGCGCCGACGCGTACTGCTTGAGCAAGAACACCAGGAGGATCGTGAAGACGTCCATCATGGCGGTGAGGTTCAAGCCCTCGATGGCGTCGCCCGTCTTCCGATGTTTGCGACGCCGGAGCAGCAGTTCATCGTCGGAGGTCTCCGGCGACGCGGTCTCGCCGATTTCCGAACTGAACGTGGCGGATGGGGTCACTGCGTCACCACCTGGGCGAGCGTTACCCCCGAGAAGAGCGGCTTGTTCGGCGAACCGTCGAAGCGCGCGGCGTCCATCGTGGCCATGACTTCCTTGTAGGTCTGGGTGGACCCCGCGGTGATCACGATGTTCTCGGACAACTTGGGCAGCGCCGCCTTCAAGTCCTTCAGCTTGGCCGTGAGCGCGCGGGTGTCGTACTGGCCCGCGCTCTTGGGAATCGGTTCCTCGCTACCCTCGGCACCCCCACCCGCGACGATCACGTAGCCGGCATCCGTCATGGCCACCGTGAGGTACGGTGTCTTCTCGCCGTCGGACCCCGGGGCGCCGCCGTAGGCCGGCGGGAGCACGGGCGACTCCTTGAGTTCAACGATGTAGGCGGTCACCACCAACATGAACATGATCAGGTTGACCATGATGTCGAGGTAGGGAACGAGGTTGAGCTCCTCGGAACCGCCGCCGCCGCCTGCCATGGACTAGCCCTTCTTCTGGTCGCCGCCGTCGGCGGGGCGGTAGCCCTTACGCCACTGCGCGTGCACGTTGAGGAAGTGGAACAGCGCGTGCTCGGTGCGCTCGACCACCTTCGTGGCCTGGTTGTTGAGCACCAGGTGGAAGAAGATGCAGGTCACCGCGATGGACAATCCGAACGCCGTGTTGTTCATGGCCTCGGCGATGCCCTTGGCCAGGGCGGCGGCCTTGGCGTCGGCGGAGACGGCCGCGACGGCCTGGAACGAGCCGATGAGGCCGATGATGGTGCCGATCAGTCCGACGAGGGTGGCGATGTTGGCGATCGACCACAGCCAGCCCACGCGGGCCATGACCAGAGGCCGAACCTCCATCAGCGACTCCTCGACCGCCAGCACTGGGCTCTCGAAGCCGTTCCGCATGAGCTTGAGGAGGTTCCTGGTGGCCCGGGACAGCGCTGGAGACGGGCTCTGGCTGCAAACCTTCGCCGCCGCCTCGATGTTTCCCGCCTGCAAGTAGCGATCCACGGCCGCGACGAACGGCTTGTCGTTGATGCTGTAGCTCAGGAAGACCGAGTACATCCGTTCCACGATCACCGCGAGGGCGAACGCGACGAAAAAGAGATTGACGACCATGAATGGGCCGCCATCGTGAAAAAACTTGATCAGACCTTCCATGCACTCTCCATCCAGAAGCTGAGCGCGGGCCACAGCAACGGAGTTCGGGGGATCTGACTCCTCGCGGGGAGTCTTGTCAAGTCAAGCCTGCGGGGAGGGGGAGTTGGCTCGGTATGGGAATACCGGTGGCCGGAGAATCTACCACGTGCAGGGCGTTGCGCCGAACACGAGGGAGCCCACAATAGGGCCGTTCCACAAAGAGAACCACGGTGAACCTCAACAAACCGAAATGATCTTCTAGCGTCAAAGCCCTGTGAGCTTACCCTCACGACGCGCAACGCCACCCTGCGACGCTCACGCGGCCGCCAGTAGCGGCGCGATGAGCAGGCTGACGACGCTCATCACCTTGATCAGGATCGACACGCCGGGGCCGGAGGTGTCCTTGAACGGATCCCCGACCGTGTCGCCCACGACGGCGGCCTTGTGGGTGTCGGAGCGCTTGAGGTGACCCTCGCCGAGGCCCCCCTTCTCGATGTACTTCTTCGCGTTGTCCCAGGCGCCGCCGGCGTTGGCCATGAACAGCGACATCGACGCGCCCACCGCCAGCGCACCCGCCAGCGTGCCGGCCAGGGCCGCTGGCCCGAGCAGGAAGCCCACGGCGATGGGTCCCAGCACGGCGGCGAGGCCGGGCAGGATCATCTGTGAGAGCGCCGCCGCCGTGGCGATGTCGACGATGGCACGGGGTTGGGGTTCCGCCTTGCCCTCGCGCAGCCCGGGGATCGTGTCGAACTGACGGCGAATTTCTTCGACAATTGCGCCCGCTGCCTTGCCCACGGCGAGCATTGTGGAGGCCGCGACCACGAAGGGCAGGACCGCGCCCACCAGGACGCCGATCAGCACGTCGGGGCTGACGATCGACAACTCCGCCGGGTCGAGCTTGACTTCGAGGCTGTACGCCGAGAACAGCGCCATCACCGTGAGGGTGGCGGACCCAATGGCGAAGCCCTTGCCGATGGCCGCCGTGGTGTTGCCCACGGCGTCGAGCTCGTCCGTGATTTCGCGAACTTCCGGGGGGAGTCCCGCCATCTCGGCGATGCCGCCGGCGTTGTCGGTGACCGGGCCGTAGGCGTCGACGGTCATGACGATCGCCGTCCCGGCGAGCATGCCCACGGCGCTCAGGCCGATGCCGTAGAGGCCAAGGTCGCCCATGGCCAGGTTGGCCACCAGCGCCACCCCCGCGACGAGGAGGAGGCACACCACGACCGATTCCATGCCCACGGCCATGCCGCGGATCACGTTGGTGCCCGCGCCCGTCTTGGAGCTCTCGGCGACCGCCTTCACCGGGCCGTAGTGACCGGTGTAGTACTCGGTGAGCAGGCCGATGGCGGCGCCGCCCAGCGCGCCGCCGGCCAGCGCCACGGTCACGCTCTGGCTGATGCCGAAGCTGGGCAGCAGGACGGCGGTGACGCCCACCAGCACGATGGGCGGGAGCACCATCGCGGCGCGGAGCACGGTGCTCGGGGCGTAGTTCTTCATCGCGCGCGTGATGAAGATGCCCGCGATCGACACCACCAGGCCGATGCCGGCGAGGATCAGCGGGAGTGCCACCGCCATGGCGCGGGCGTCGGCGTCCGCGATGGTGCTGCCGGTGGACAACAGCCCTCGCAGGTGGGCCGCGTCGGCGGTGAGGCCGATGGCCATGGTGGCGACGATCGCCGCCACCAGCGACTCGTAGATGTCGGCGCCCATGCCCGCCACGTCGCCCACGTTGTCGCCCACGTTGTCGGCGATGACGGCGGGGTTCC
>CAYHRZ010000484.1:0-4448 GCA_964359125.1 uncultured Klebsiella sp.
AGTGGGTCGACCACCAGCGCGCCCAGGCCAAGGCCTTCTACGCCTTCGCCGAGACCAGCAACGACGTGGCCACCAAGTACGGCCAGTCCGTGGCGCGTAGCTGGCTCGAGGCCATGGCCTAGCACGCCGTGAGCGATACCCCCGCCCGCCGCCGCCAGGGGGCGTGCGGGAGGTCCTCCCGCCCGTGCTTGCCGCACCGCAACATGCTACTCACCCCCACGGAGTGACCGATGGCCCAGAGCCCCCCGCCCGACTTCGACCGGCTCGGCAACGAGCTCTACCAGCACTGGGAGTCGGCGATGACCCAGTGGTGGGACGCCACCCTGGAGTCCCCGGCCTTCCTGGGCGCCATGGGGAAGAACCTCGAGGGCGCGGCGAGGGCCCGCGGGCAGTACGAGAAGGCGGTCGACGCCTCGTTGGAGCGGATGCACCTGCCCACCCGGGGGGACCTGGTCCGCGTGGCCCGGGTGGCCACGCTCCTGGAGGAGCGCCTGCTCGAACAGGAGGACCACGTCCTGGAGATGAAGGATCGCATGGCGCGGCTCGAGCGCGAGGTGGTGGAGGCGCGGATCGAGGCCGCCGAGGCACGCTTGGAACTCCGCGAGACGCTGGCCGCGATCCAGTCCTCCCTGGGCCGCCGGCCCGGGGCGGAAGCCCCCCCCTCCGCCCCAGCTGATACACCGGATGTACCAGTCGCTGTATCAACGTCCGCGCCTTCGTCGCCGGCCATCCGTCGTAAGCGAGCCTAGCCATGGTTGCCCAGTGGATGCAGGCCGCAGCTTGGCTGGCCGACGACCCGGTGTCGCGGGTAAGGCTAGGTCAAACACCCAACACGGTGATACATCGTGACGGGAAGGCACAGCTTCGCTACTTCGCACCGACCCAGGCCACCCTGCCGCCGGTCTTCTGTGTGATGCCGCTCATCAACACCTGGACGGTCTTCGACCTGTTGCCGGGGCGGAGCGTGGTGGAGACGCTGGTCAAGGCGGGGGCGCCCGTCTACATCCTGGACTGGGGTCGAGCCGGCCCCGAGGATCGCCACACCCCGCTGGCACACTACGTGGACCGGGTGATCGGGCGGTGCCTGAGCCGGGCCTGTCGTCACGCCTCGTTGCCCGCCCTGCCGGTGCTCGGCTACTGCGTGGGTGGCACCTTCTTGGCCGTCCACCTGGCCCGCAGCGAGCGGCGGCAAGCGAGCCGTGCGTGTTTCCTGGCGACGCCGGTCGACTTTTACGCCTCCGGGCGCCTGTCCACTTGGGCGCGAGCCGAGACTTTCCCACTCGACGCGCTGGTCGACAACCTCGGCAATTTCCCGCGCGAGATGATGCTCGACAGTTTCCGGTGGCTGCGGCCGACCGGGCTGGCGAGCAAGTACAAGGCCCTGGTGGACCGGGGGGGCGACCCGGGCTTCCGCGACCTCTGGGCGGCGCTCGAGGCATGGAACAACGACGGCGTCGATTTCCCCGGCGAGGCCTACCGCGAGTACGTCCGGCGTTGTTACTTCGACAACGCCCTGGTGCGCGGTGGCTGGGTGATGGACGGGCGCCCGGTGGACCTCGGCTGCGCCACGATCCCCGCCCTGGCCCTGGCCGCCAGCGACGACCACATCGTGCCCCCCGCCGCCGCGTTCGCCCTCGCCGGCGCCTGGGGTGGCCCGGTGGCGACGGACACCGTGAAGGGCGGCCACGTGGGCGTGTGCGCCAGCCCGCGGCTACCCGCCCGGCTGCTGGAGTGGCTCGGCTCGTGATCTCGCCGCCGCCCTGGATGCCCGCCCCGCCCCTGGGCAGCGCGGGGTTGTTCGGCCCCGCGGCGAGGATCCGCCGGGGCATGGAGATCCTCGCCACGGCGCCCCGCCCACCCGCGGGCCTCACGCCGTCGCAGGTGGTCTTCTCGCAGGGGCGGGTGGACCTTCGCTACTACGCGCCCCCGGCACGCAACACACGTCTCCCGGTCGTGCTGGTGCCCTCGCTCATCAACCGGGCCTACATCCTGGACCTCGAGCCGGGGCGTTCCCTTGCCGGTGCGTTGGCGGCGGCCGGCTTCCCCACCTTCGTGGTGGACTGGGGCGTGCCCAGGCTCGCCGACGCCGGGGAAGACCTCGACCACGTGGTCTCAGTGCTGCGCCGCAGCGTGGACCGCGCCTGTCGTCACGTGGGGGCGCCGCGGGCGCACCTGCTCGGCTACTGCATGGGCGGCACCCTGGCCACGCTCTTGGCCGCACGCTTCCCGGGCCGGGTGGCCTCGCTCCTGGCCCTCAACGCGCCGGCTTCGTTCGCCGCAGGGGGGCGGTTTGCCAGCTTCGTGAGGGCTATCGACGTGGACACGGCCTTCCCCGGGGACGGACTGGTCCCGGTCGAGGTGATGAAGCCCGCCTTCCAGTTGCTCGACCCGGTGGGCAACGTCTCCAAGCACCTCGCGATCGAGGCTGCGAGCCACGAGCCGACGAAGTTGGCGCGCGTGCTCGTCCGCGAGCGGTGGCTCGAGGAAAACGTCCCGCTCCCGGCACCTTTCGCCCGCGACTTCATTCGCGACGGCTACCAGCGCGACGCGCTCTTGCTTGGCGAGTGGCGCGTGCACGGGCGGCCTGCGGCAGTGCGCGCCATCCGGGTGCCCACGCTGGTGGTGGCGTGCAAACACGACTTCATCACCCCCCCGGCGGCAGCGCTGCCGCTGGCCGACGCCGTTGTCGGCGCGCGGGCCGAGGTGCTCGACGTGGGGCACATCGGCGTGGTGGTGGGCGCGGAAGGGCCCCGCCGGTTCTACCCGCTGGCCACCGAGTTCTTCCGGTCGGTGGCCGCGTGAGGGCCACCACCGACTGGCTGGGGGTGCACGCCCGCTTCCGGCCCCAGGCCGAGGCGCTGGTGGACTTGGCCTCTGGTCGGCGCTGGACCTACGCCGCCATGCGGGAGCAGTGCCAACGCTGGGCCGGGCGGCTGCGCGCCGAGGGGGTCGGCCCGGGCGACCGGGTGGCCGTCCTGGCCCCGAACCGGGCGGAGACGCTGTTCTTGCTCTTTGCCTGTGCCGAGCTCGGGGCGGTGCTCTTGCCGCTGAACTGGCGGCTCGCCGCCCCCGAACTGCGCTGGCAGCTCGAGCACGCCCGCCCCCGGCTGGTCCTGGTCGATCCCTCGATGTCGACGCAGCTCGCGGGGGTCCCCCTCGACCACGACCCCGGCGCCGTGCCGGTCGAGGGGCCGGGCAGCGAGCTGGGCGACCCCTGGGTGATCCTCTACACCTCGGGATCGACGGGTCGCCCGAAGGGCGCGATGCTCACCCACGGGCAACTCTTCCACAACGCGGTGAACACCCAACTGGCCTGCGACCTCGGCCCGGCCGACAGCACCCTCACGTTCACGCCGCTGTTTCACACCGGCGGGCTGAACTGCCTGACCACGCCGCTCTTCTGGCGCGGCGGGCGGGTGGTGCTGGCCCGGGGATTCGCGGCCAAGGACGCCCTGTCGACCATCGCCGGCGAGCGCGTGTCGCTCTTGATGGGCGTCCCCACGACCTTCCAGCTGATGGCCGACCACGCCGATTTCGATGGCACGGACCTCGGCAGCGTGCGCGACGCCCTGGTGGGGGGAGCCGCCCTGCCGCTGCCGTTGTTGCGCCGCTACCGCGAGCGCGGGATCCCGCTGCGCCAGGGGTTCGGGCTCACCGAGGTGGGCCCCAACTGCTTCTCCATGCCGCCGGCCATGGTCGAGGCCAAGCTCGGCAGCGTGGGGCTCCCGGCGCCGGGCGTGGCCGCGCGCCTGGTGCGCCCCGACGGGCAGGACTGTGGGGTCGACGAGCCCGGCGAGTTGCTCTTGTCGGGGCCGGTGGTCTTCGGCGGTTACCTCGACGATCCTGCTGCGACGCAGCAGGCGATGGGCGACGGCTGGTTCCGCACGGGCGACGTGCTCGCCCGGGACGCCGACGGGTACCACTTCGTGCGGGGCCGAATCAAGGAAATGTTCATATCAGGTGGAGAAAACGTCTACCCACCGGAGGTGGAGGCGGCAATCCACGCGGTGGAGGGCGTGGTCATGGCTGCGGTGGTGGGCGTCCCGGACCGGCGCTGGGGCGAAGCGGGCGCGGCCTTCGTCCAGGTGGACCCGGCCACCGGCCCCGACCTGGCCACGCTGCGCGACAAGCTGAGCACCATGCTCGCGAAATTCAAGATTCCCCGTCACATCTGGCTCCTCCCCGAGCTTCCCGTGACCGCGTCGGCCAAGGTGGATCGCGTGGTGCTGCGCGCCTGGGCCTTGCGCGATGCTGCGGCGCAGCATAGCGGGGAGGGGTGACGCTCCTCGCCCTGCTTGCCTGCCTCCCCGACGACGTGTCGGAGGCGGGCACCTACGTGAACGTGGCCCTCGTGACCGACACCGCCCCCGACACCGACGCCGACACCGACACCGACACCGACACGGACACCGACACGGACACCGACACGGACACCGACACGGACACCG
>CAYHRZ010000485.1:0-4440 GCA_964359125.1 uncultured Klebsiella sp.
CGTCGGCTCGGTGGGCTCGGTGGGCGCGGGGGAGGCGGCCGGGGGCGCGGCGACGCCGGGACTCGCGGCTGGGGCGCTCAGGTCGGGCGTGGTGGCGGGGGGCGCCGCGTCGGTCCCGGCGCTGCCGCCCTCGCCCTGCGGCAGCAGGTCGCCTGGGACACCCGGGGGCGGAGCCTCTTCTGGGTCGGCGGGGGTACCGAGCACGCCGCCCCACCAGGCCACGCCTAGGGCGAGGACAGCGGCACCCGCGACCAGCATCATCCCGGCAAGGCCCCCGGCGGCCCACGCGAAGGCGCGGGGCCCGCCGGGCTGGGCGGTGGCCATCGACACGCCGCTATCAGCGTCGAACGATGACTTTGGCGTGGACTCCTCGGGAGCCTCTCTCCCGAGGTTGCCGGGCCTGGGCAGCGGCGACAGCGGTGCCGACGAACCGTCGAGGGTGGGCGCCGAGCTGCCTGCTCCCGCCGGTGGCGGGGCGCGCTGGGCACCGCCCGAGGGGAGAGGGGTCGCGGCCAGCGCCCCGGCGGATTCCAGCGACACGGGCGCGGGACTACCGCCTGAGCCGGACCCGCCCGGGCGGGGGATGCCCTTCTGGGCCATCGAGGCCTCGCGGAGTACGACCAGCCCCGGCACCACCCGCAGCGCGAAGGCGCGCAGCGACTCGCCCTCAGCGGGGACGCCCTCGAGCCAGGCCACGACTTCTGCGGCCGTGAAGCGCTGGGACGGGGCGTGCGCCAACATCTGCCCGAGGCCCGCGCGGAACGCCTCCGGCACTTGCGGTAGGGCCGCCGCCACGCGCTCGCCGTGGGGTTCGCGCTCGGCAGGAGGCTTCTCGAAGGGCTTCCCGGCGAGCATTTCCCAGAGGGTCACGCCCAGCGCATACACGTCGTTGGCGGCGGTCAGTTCGCCACGTAGGAACTGCTCGGGCGCCATGAAGCGCGGGGTGCCGAAGGCCATCGACTGGGTGTGCCCCTCGCGGTCGAAGTCGGCGCGGGCCACGCCGAAGTCGAGCACCTTGACCTCCCCGTGGGTGGTCACCAGGACGTTGGCCGGCTTGATGTCGCGGTGGATCACCCGTAGGGGGCGGCCGGTGTCGGGCGGCACGAAGGACCACCCCGCGTCGAGGGCCGCGGCAACGCCACTGGCGATGGCCCCGGCGGTGGCCGGGGGCAGGGCGCCGGTCGCCTTGACCAGCGTCGAGACGTCGGCGCCCTCGACGTACTCCATGATCACCGCGGGGCAGCCACGGATCTCGGTGAGGTCCAGCACCTGGACGATGTTGGGGTGCTGCAGCAGCCCCAGGAGCCGTGCCTCGTCGCGTTGACGACCGACGAGTTGCTCGTCGCCCACGTGCTTCTCCTGCATGAGCTTCACGGCGACTCGACGCGCGAAGCCGTCGCGGCTTCTCAGGCGGCCAAGCCAAACCACCCCGAAGCCACCGGCCCCGAGCGGTCGTAGCAGGTCGATTTCCCGTCCTTCCAACACGACCCCGTGAAGCTACCACACCCGGTAGCGGATCAGCGTGGCGCGTTCATGATGCCCGGGAACTGCACGCCCGCCCGGGGGTCCACGCCCCCGTACTGCATCTGCGCGTGTCCCACGCTCACCTCGAAGTCGAAGGTGGGCAGGTACACCCGGTTGTCGCGCTTGATCAGCTGCGCCGGCGGGTTGTCGAAGGGGCCCGCGATCTTGAACGCTTCCACCACGCAGTCGTCGATCGGCACCGACCCGCTCGCGTCGACCACCGCGATCGACTCCACCACGCCGTCGGCGGTGAGCACCACCTCCACCACGGTGGCGTAGCGCGGCTTGCCGAGGCGCACCGAGCCGGGCAGGTTGTCGAGGTTCTGCTTCCAGTAGAAGTTGACGGCCCGTCGGATGCGCTTCATGTAGTCGGCGGCGAAGAACTCGCGGGTGTTCAGTGCCAGCGAGGCGCCGATCTTCTCGTCGAGCAGGTCGTTCTGCGGGGCACCGCGGAGGTCCTGTCGCGAGGCGCTGGCCATGGTCGGCGCGGCAAGGCCTTCTTTGTTGGTGAGGGAGAACTGGCTCGGGACGCTGCTCCGCGGCGCGCCCTTGCCGGGGGCGTCGGCCAAGATGCCCCCCGCGCGCGCGCCGGTGGACACCTCCGAGGCGCCCACGTCGACGATGTCCTCCACCTGCATCTTCTGGTCCTCGCTGTAGGTGGGCGCGAGGATCTCGGGGTTGATCTTGTATTGCCGGGTGCGCGACTCCTCGGGCACGGCGGTGTTGTACTCGGAGAGGTAGTCGGATTGCAGGGGTACCTGCTCCTCCTTCGGCGGCGGGGTCTCGACGATCTGGCCGCGGGGGAGGTCGGGGTCTTCCTCCGGCTCCGGGATTTCCGCTTCCGGCGTGGCGACGGGCTCGGGGATCGACTCCGGGTCCGAGGGGGGGATGACGTCGCCGGTCAGGGCGTCACCCGGCAAGAGGCTCACCGCCACGGGGCGTTCCCACTCGCGCAGGTCCCAGGCCAGGAACCACGGCAAGAGGGTGACCGCCCCGATCGCGTGCAGCAGCAGGGCGAGCAAGACCGCCCCAGCCGTGACGATCCACGGCGTGGCGCTGGGCTGGGCTCGTTGCGGTCGGTGCACGGTTTCTCTGCGAGTGTAACGGGAGGGTGGGACGATCCGCCGCCGGCGTGCGCGCGGTTCGGGGGCGACTAGTCGCCGTAACGGAACACGTAGCGCACCCGCAGTGGTCCCTGGCCGTCGGGCGGCGGCGCCACGGCGGCGGGCACGGCCACCAGGGCCGCTTCCTGCATCGAAAGCGGCACGTTGGCCTCCAGCAACGCCACGTCGGAGACCCGGCCGTCGCGCCCGACGGTGAACTCGACCACCACGCGACCCTTCACCCCGAGGGCCTTCTCGGCCTCCGGCCAGGTCCAGCGAGCCCGGACGAGGTCGTCCACCGGCACGAACCAGGTGCCCAACTCGGTCCGTCGCACGGTCACGGCGGTGACGTCGGCCCGGTCGAGGTCCTCGTCGACGATGGCAACCGGCGTCCACGCGGCGCCGTCACGCTTGTAGATCACCTTGCTCACGTCGTCGCCCCCGACCGCCTCGGGGCTGTCGTCGGCCGACGCGCCGTCGCCCTGCTCGCCCGCCCCGCTGCCACCCGGTTCGGCGGGCGAGGCCGGGGTGGCCGCCCAGAAGCCGTCGACGGTGGGCGTCGCGGCGGGGGCGGCGTCGGCTTGGCTCGACGTGGGGAGCGGGAGGCGCTCGGCGAGCACTTCCGCCGCGGTCTGCTCCGGGGCGACCGTAGTCGCGGGCGCCTCGGCGGGCGGCGTGGCGGGCGCGGTCGGCGGGGCCCGTCGCCGCCGGCCGCGCTCGGGCGCGGTGGGAGACGGGCTTGGCGGCGGCACGACGACCGTCGCGGCGGTGACGCCTTCGTCTTCCGGGATGACCCACAGCTGGAGGCGCGGGGGCGGGCGCGCCGCAGTCGAGGGCGTCCCGTCGGCCGCGACGCTGTCCGCCGTCGCCGCGGGTGCCGGGACCGACGGCCGCGCCGGACTCCGGCGCCGACCGGCGGTGCTGGAGTCGCCCGACACCGGCCGGGGGCTGGCCCGCTCCGGGGCCCGGACCGCCAGTTCCGCCGCCCGGTCGGACTCGAAATCTTGCGGCACCGGGAGCGCCTCGTCGGTGCTCTGGCCGTCGGCGTGCGACCGCCGCGTGGTCGACGGTGCGCGGGTGTTCACCTCCACGGTGAGGTCGCGGTCGCCGATGTAGGGGCTGGAGGCTCCCGGCGCGCTGGCCTCGCCCGGCGCGTCGCTCCGGACGAACAGGTACCAGGCGGGGGCCCCCGGGGCGCCTTCGGCGCCGGTGCCCGGCGCGAGCTCGGGCGGCACCTCTTCGCGCTCGGCGTCGGCCGAACGGCTGCGGGCCAGGTCGCGGCGGCTGCCGCGGCTGCCGGCGTCGGTGGTGGCGCCGGCGGCAGGCGTCGTCGTCGCGGTGCTCGCCTGGGACGTGGAGGGTGCCGGTTGCACCCGCGGCGACACCACGGGCGGAGACCCGGACTCGGCCAGCGTGGCCGCCGCCAGGGCGGGGGCGTTGGGCGGGTGATCCGGCGCTGGCGATGGGGCTGCCGCTGGCTCCCGGGCCGGTGCGGCTCCGGGCCGAGGCGCCTGGGTGGCCACCGCCGAGGGCGTGGTTTTGCGGGTGCTGACCGGGTCGCTGGCCGCTGCGACTGCCGCTGGGGCCGGGCCCGACTCGGCGGGCTCGGTGGACGTGCTGGTCAGGCTCCCGGCGGCGGGCGACGCCCCGTCGGGAAGGCCCAGCGCGGGCGGGGTGCGCGCGGCGGGAGCGTCGGCGCTGGCCCGGTCGAGGGCCGTTCGCTCGGGGGTGCGGTCGGGGGTGGTGGGGGCGGGGGTGCGCGCGGGGCTGGTCCGGTCGGGGGGTTTGGGGGCCGCGCGGGTCCGGGGCGCGG
>CAYHRZ010000486.1:0-4431 GCA_964359125.1 uncultured Klebsiella sp.
CGCGAGGCCGCCGTCGTCGCGACGCACCAAGTTCGCCAGTTTCAGGTCCCCGTACACCACGTTCACGCGGTGCAGCGCCACGAGCAGGTCGAGGAGGGAAAACGTGATCTTCCGTTGTTGTTCCTCGATGAATGGCTCCTCGGCCAAGTGGAGCGGCTGCCCGTCGACCCAGCGAGTGCTCACGTACACGAAGCCGTCGCCGGTCACCCCGCCGTCTACCGCCCGCGTCCACCGGGGCGGGCTTCCCGGGTCGCGCAGGTGGCGGGCGGCCACGGCGTAGCCCTCCAGGGTCATGCCGATGTCGTCGCCCAGGGCGGTGACGGCGCCGAAGCCGTTCACCACCAGGCTCCGCACGCCGTCGCCCCGGTGGGCCTCCACCTGCCCCGTGGTGATGATTCGCGTGACGCACGGCACGCCGCCAAACACCGTCCGGAGCACTCGGCGACCCGCCGCGCGGCGCAACTCGCGCTCGACGACGTGGCCGGGGATATCGCTCATCGTGACGCTTTCTTCCTCGCAGGCGCCGTAGACGCCGATTCCGGTGCCGGCGCGGGCAGGTAACCCTGCGCCTGCAACGCGCGCACGGCCTCGACCGCCAGCGGGCCCGCTGCGGCGGCGCCGAACCCGCCGTGCGGAACGACGCTCGCGACCACGTATCGTTGGCCGGCCGCTGCGCAGGGCTCGGCATCGTCCGCCTCGGCGATGGCGACGAACCAGGAGTGGGGCGTGGTGGCCTTCCCCGCCCTGATACCCCACGCGGCCTCGGCCCGGGTGCCCGGGGCGTCGGCCGTCCCGGTCTTGCCGTACAGCCGGACCCCGGGGACCTTCGCCAACTTCGCCCCCGTGCCCCTGTCCATGACGCCCTTCATCCCGGCGAGGATCGGGACGGTGCTCGCCCCGGGTGCCAAGATGGCCACGGTCGTGCACGGCTCGCCCAGTCGCATGTCGGCCGAGCAACGCAGGTAGTTGCCGCCGTTCGCCACCGCCGCCACCACGCGGGCGGCCTGCATCACGGACCAGGAGCCTGCGCCCTGGCCAAACCCAGTCTGCGCCAGCCGGCGGCTCCCCGCCTCGCCGATGCCGGTGTAGGGGCCCTCGGATTCCGCGAGTAGCCCGGGGTTGCCGAACTCCACGCCGTCGGCGCGGAGTCGCCGGTAGGCGTCGGGGCCAAGCTTCAGCGCGAGTTGGCCGAAGTACACGTTGCTCGACCGGGTGATCGCCTCGACCAGGTCGACGTCGCCCCGTGCGCCACCGTCGCCGAAATCGTGGATGGGCCGCGTCCAACCGGGAAGCGTGAAGCTGGTGCGCCCGTCGGTGACCGTGTTGCACGGGAAGTTTGGCGTGGCCTCCGCGGGACAGGTGCCGTCGAGGGTGGTCGACACGGCCCCCTCCCGGACGGCGAGCAGTGCGGACAGGACCTTGAACACGCTCCCCGCCTGGTACACGCCGTGTGCGCCGGTCTTGTCCGCCCACGCGCCGTAGACCCCCATGAACTTGGCCTCGTCGTGTTGCCGAAGCGGCCGCCAGGACGTGCCGCCGGGGTCGAAGTCCGGCCACTGCGCGCGCGCCAGCACCTCGCCGGTGGTGGCATTCATGACCACCACCGCCGCTGCGCCGACCTTGGTCCGCGTGGCGGCGGAGCGGACGGCCCGCGCCACCTCGACCTGCAGGTCCGCGTCGACCGTGAGGCTGATGCTGCGGGCGGCTACGTCGTCGCCGAGGCCCGTGATCGCCTCGATGCGCTCGCCCACCGGCAGCCGCGCGATCGGGAGGAGCGACGCGAGGTCGGGATCCGCGAGCCGGAGTCGCCGGACCTCCCCCGTGCCCCCACGTTGTGCCAGGCGGCGAGCAGCCTCGGCGCGCTGCGCGGCCTCGGGCACGTCGGCGCTCCCCACGGCGTACACCACCTGCTGGCCGGCGCCCACCGTGCCCACCCAGGCCACCTTGCCCGAAGCGAGGTCCGGCCACCCGCGCAGCGTGGTGTCAGCGATCTGCTCTACCTGCCACGCCGCGCGGGCGAGGCGATTGTCTGCGGTGCCGAGCACCGTGCCGATCACGTCGCCCAGCGGGTTCACGCGCTGGCCGGGCGCCGGCGAGGCCGCCAGCACCTGGCCGTCGCGGTCGAGGATCGAGCCGCGCCGCACCTTCCGCGCCAGGACCGACAGCCGGGGGTCGTGTTTGACGACGGGGGTGCCGTCGCCGAGGGTGGTCACCATCCCGCGCAGCGTCGTCGCGTCGCGACCCAACCACGACAGCACCAGCGTGGAGGTCCACAGGGCGACCACGCCGCCGATGACCGCGAGCCGCAGGGCGTTCACCCCACCCCGGAGTTCCCGCAATTCCTCGGTGTCGGCACGGTACAGGCCGTCGTCGCCCAGCCGGACCAGGAGCGCTACCACGCCCAGGAGCGCCACCGTCCCCGTCTTGCCGAACGACAAGAATGGGACCACCACCCCGGTGAGCGGGAACCACCCCAGCGTGCCGCCGAGGATCACCGTCGCCTGCGCCGCGAGCAAGAGCCCGAGCCCCGCGGCCATCATCACGCGCTCCGGCGTGCGGTTCTGGGCGGCAATACGCAGCCCGTCGAGCACGCACACCCCAAGGAGTGCCAGGTAGGCCCCCGCGCCGCTCAGGCCGAGCATCTCGACGAGGTGGGCGTACACGAGGGCCGTGTGCCCCGCGGGCAGCGCCCCGGCCACCCCCGCACCCACGCCGGCCCCGAACGGGCCTCCGGCCGCCAGCGCCCAGCGCGCCAGGGCGAGTTGGTCGCCGTTCGGCCGACCGTTGAGCCAGGGGTCGCGCCACATGTCGACCCGGAGAGCCAGAGACGAGGAGGGGGCTGCATCAGGGTTGAACCTGAAGTAGAGCAGGATGAACGCTGAGAAGAGCACCGCAGAGAGCACCCACGCCGGGGACCGGGTGACGACGAAGACCAGCCCCAGAAAAACCAGCGCGAGGATGAGGGTGGGGCCGAAGTCGCGGACCGCCAGGAGGCCCAGCCAAGCCGCCGCCATCATGCCCAGCGCCACCGCCAGGATGCGGAGTCGGGGCACCCTGAACCACCCGAAGTACACGTCGCGGTGCCACCGCAACTTCAGCGCCCGGGCCCCCAGGGCCGCGCCCACCGCGAGCACCGCGCACACCTTCACCAGTTCGACCGGCTGGAACCCCCACAAGTTGATCACCTGGCCACTACTGCCGGGCGCCTTCCCGAAGAGGCCGAGGGCGACGAAGAGCAGGCCTGCGACACCGAGGAGCACCCACCTCCCGCGCGCCAACCAACCGCCGAGGTCACCGGGCAGGAGCATGATCGCCGACGCCACCGCCCCCGCGTAGATCACCCCCTCCGCGAACGGCGGCGCGGGCCAGTTCGCAGCGACCGGCGAGCCGTACGACACCTGCACCACGAAGCCTAGGCCCAGCGCGGCGTAGGCGGCCGGCAAGGAGAAGGGCGCGAGCACGTGGTGGCCCCCGGCGCGGGCGCGGGCGATGACGCGGGCGAGCACCAAGAGAGCCCCGCCGCCCGCGAAATGCCAACTCGCGGTGGCCAACTGCGCGACGACGGCCGACGCCGCGGCCGCGTCGGCCAACTCGCCCCTGAGCCCTGCCGCCGCCAGCGCCGCGTCGAGCGCCTGCGAGGCCGCCACCGGCACCACCGCCATGACCAGCAACAAGAGGAGCGGCTCGATCACCGCCGAGAGCCGCCTCACGGGCGCTCGCTACGCGCCGCCGGCTCGATCGCGCGCACGTCGGTTTGCAGCACGACCCCGTTGCCCTCGATCACCAGGGACTCTGCCGTCGGCAAGAGCACGTGCTCCAGCGTGGCCCTCGCACCGCTTGCCACGCGGACGCGCAAGCGACCGCGCTCCACGCGCACGTCGCGGACGAGCACCTCGGCCCCGGCCTCCAGGAACACGACGACGTCGCGGTCCATGTCGATCACGGATCGTTCGATGCCCAGCGCCCCCTGGGGCCGGACCGTGACGGTCCAGTCGCTGCCGGTCAGTCGCTGGCCAACGACGCTCAGCGCCGACTCCGAGAAGACGACGGTTTGCGAGGCCGCGCCCAGGATCATCGGGGCACCCCCGCCGATCGCCACGCTCCCCTCCACCCGCCGGGGGACAGGCCCCCCGAAACCCTGGTCCGCGAAGGGCCAGCGCCCGCCGGTGGCGTACCACCCGCCCGCCAAACCGACCAGGAGCAGGCCCGACGCCAGCCACGCCCACGCCGCACGGCCACTCGGCTCGCGGCGCGAGAACCTGCCCACCCGGATGGCCACCACCGTGACGTTGTCGGGGCCCCCGCGAGCCAGGGCCAGGCCCACCAGGCGGCTCGCCACGGCGTCCGCCGACTTCGCGCCCCGAAGGCGGACCAGTTCGTCGAGCAGCTCGGCCTGCGCGACGGCGTCGGTGAGGCCGTCTGAGCACATCA
>CAYHRZ010000487.1:0-4422 GCA_964359125.1 uncultured Klebsiella sp.
GCCTTGTCATCGCGGTAGGCCACGCCGGTGATGCCCCACTGCCAGGGCACGGCGTAGTTGCCGTCGGGGGCGAAGCTGGTCTTGGCAAACATCGGCGCCAGGTTCGACAAGTTCGGCAGGTACTTCTTGTTGAGCTTGGTGACGAGGTCCATGTTGCGCATCACGGTGACGGCGTAGCCGGAGGGGCACACCAGGTCGTAGCCGCCGCCGCCCACCTGGACCTTGGCGATCATCTCCTCGTTGGACTCGTAGGTGTCGTAGGTGACCTTCACCTTGAATTCTTCCTCGAACTTCGCCACGGTGTCGGGGGCGATGTAGTCGGACCAGTTGTAGACGTGCAGCTCACCCTCGATGGGGCCGAGGTCCGGGTCCGGCGCGGGGGCCGGCGGGGTGGCGGGCTCGGGGGGCTTGACCGCGGGCGCGGGTTTTTCCTCGCCGGAGCAGGCCTGGAGCACCATGCCGATGGTGCCCACGGAGAGGCCGAGGCCCAGCGCCTCGCGGACGAAGTCGCGACGTGACTTGCGGCCCGAGACGACGGCGTCGACCAGGGCGATGGCTTCTTTCTCTTGAGACATGGGGAGGACTCCGGTGGGAAGGTTTGGAAGCTAACGGGCGCCTTGCGGGGCGTCGCGGCGCTCGAGGCGATCCGCGGCCCAGATCATCAGGGCGGTGACCACCAGGATGATGGTGCTGATCGCGTTGATCGAGGGCTCGATGTTCTTGCGGACCATGGTGTACACCACGATGGGCAGCGTGGAGGACCCGGGGCCGCTCACCAACGAGGTGATGACGAAGTCGTCGAAGGACATGGTGAACGCCAGCAGCGCGCCCGAGAGGATGCCCGGCCAAAGCTGGGGGACAGTCACCTTCCAGAAGGCCACGAACTCGTTGGCGCCGAGGATGCGCGCCGCCTCCTCGAGGTTGCGATCCATGCCCTCGAGCCGGGCGCGCACCACGATGGTGACGTAGCTGATGTTGAAGGCCACGTGGGCGATCACGATGGTGGTGATGCCCAGCGCCACCTTCATCCACGCGAACAGGATGAGCAGCGAGATGCCGCACACGATCTCGGGCGTGACCACCGGCACGTAGAGCAGGCTCTCCACGAACGCCCGCCCGGAGAACCGGTGCCGCGCCAGGCCCATGGCGAGCGTCGTCCCCAGGAGCGTGCTGATCGCCGTGCTCGCGAGCCCGACGATCAAGCTCACCTTCAGGGCCGCGATGATGTCGGCCCTCTCGAAGAGCCGCGCGTACCACTCCAGCGTGAAGCCCTCCCAGGCCGCGCCGTACTTCGACTTGTTGAACGAGAACGCCACCAGCACCAGGAGCGGGGCGTGCAAGAACACGTACACCGTGGCGGCCGCGGCCAGGAGCCACTTCGGGGTGCGGCCGGCCACTAGGCGTTCCCCAGGGCCGCGTCGTCGCGGGTGCGGAGGTAGGCGACCACGGCGAGCAACACCAGGCCCATCATCGCGAACGACGCCGCCGAGCCAAAGGGCCAGTTGTTCCCCGAGCCGAACTGCCGCGCGATGATGTTGCCGATCATGTCGTACTTGCTGCCGCCGAGCAGGTCCGAGGTGAGGTAGCTGCCGAGGGCGGGGATGAACACCAGCAAACTACCCGCCACCACCCCCGGCATCGACAAGGGCAGCACCACCTTGGTGAAGCGCTGCAAGGGGCGGGCGCCGAGCACCTCCGCCGCTTCGAGGAGCGAGTAGTCCAGTTTCTCCAACGAGGTGTAGATCGGCAGGACCATGAACGGCAAGAAACCGTAGATCAAGCCGAGCATCACCGCGAAGGAGGTGGGGTACATGCTGATCGGCTCGGTGATGAGGCCCATCGAGATCAGCGCGGTGTTGATGAGCCCGGAGTCGCGCATCAGGAACATCATCGCGAAGGTGCGCACGAGGAAGCTCGTCCAGAACGGGAGGATCACCAGGAACAACAGCAGGTTCTTCCACGGTCCCGCCCGGGAGATGACGTAGGCCACCGGGTAGCCGAGCACCAGGCAGCTCACGGTACACACCACCGAGTACACCACCGTGCGCCACAGCACCCCGAGGTAGAGCGGCTGGAAGAAGGTCTGGTAGGCGTCGAGGGTGAAACCGTCTTTCACCCCGCCGTAGGTGCCGCGCGGCATGAAGCTGTAGCCGAGCATGAAGCCCAGGGGGACCAGGAAGAACACGACCAGGAACAACAACCCCGGCCCCATCAGGCCCCAGGCCCGCGCCGAGGGACGACGCGCCGTGAACCGGAAGATCGGCACCATCCAGGACGTCACGCGGCTTCCTCCTCGAGCATGCGGACGTCGTCGGGCGAAAACGTGGCCAGGCAGGCGTCGCCCTCCTTCCAGGGCACCGGGCGACGGAGCTGTCCCTCGTTGCTGCTCGCGGCCACCAGGTCGGTGCCGTCGGCCAGCGTGGCGCGCACGTGCAACATCTCGCCGCGGTACACCACCGCCTTGATCGTGGCGGGCAGCGCGTTGTCGCCGGGCGTGGCCTGCGCCACCAGTCGCAGGCGCTCCGGTCGCAGCGACACCTGGACCTTGCCGCCGTCGGTGCGCTCCTCGGCGGCGGTCACCGCGAACTCCGAGCCATCGTCGCGACGCACCTGCACGCGGCCGTCGGCGAAGCCGGTGACGGTCCCCGCGAGGAAGTTCGACTCGCCGATGAACCGCGCCACGAAGGCGGTACGCGGCTGCTCGTAGATCTCGGCGGGGGAGCCGAGTTGCGCCACCCGCGCGTTGTCCATCACCGCGATGCGGTCGCTCATCGTGAGCGCCTCCTCCTGGTCGTGGGTGACGTACACGAAGGTGATGCCGAGGCGACGGTTCAGCGCCTTGAGCTCGAACTGCATCTCCTTGCGGAGCTTGAGGTCAAGCGCCCCGAGGGGCTCGTCGAGCAGCAGGATCGGCGGCTCCAGGACGAGGGCGCGGGCCAGTGCCACCCGTTGACGCTGTCCCCCGGAGAGCGCGCTGGGGGCACGCTTGCCGAAGGTGTCGGGTGACAGCCTCACGCCGTCGAGCGCGGCGCGGGCGCGCCTCAGGCACTCCGCCTTGGCCACCCCCCGTCGCTCCAGCCCGAAGGCCACGTTCTGCTCCACCGACAGGTGCGGAAAAAGCGCGTAGTTCTGGAACACCATCGAGATGTTGCGCTCGTAGGGGCGCGCGTTGTTCACCACCCGGTCGCGGATGCGCACCTCGCCGCCGTCGGCGTCGGGGGTCTCGAACCCCGCCAGGAGCCGCAGCGTGGTGGTCTTGCCGCAGCCCGAGGGGCCGAGGATGGAGAAGAACTCCCCAGGTTGAATCTCGAAGCTGATGTTCTTGACGGCTCTGCTGCCGTTGAAGGTCTTCGACACGTTGGAAAACGTGACCGCCGCGCCAGGCATGGGGGAGTGCTCCGCGAGAGGGCGGAGCATAGCAAATGCGGGGGGGTCGTCGGGGCGGGTGCAGGAGCGCGACGGTGGCGCCTGCCCGGGGTGCCGGGGGACGCCGTCCGCCCGAGGTGCCGGCGGACGGCGCCCGATCGGGGACGACGCCCACCCGGTCCGCCCGCAGACGGTGCCCGCCCGGCCCACCCGGTCCGCCTAGGGACGACGCCCACCCGGTCCGCCTAGGGGCAGACCGCTTCGTGTCGCGACATCACTGACGTAACTGGCCCCAGACCCGAGGTCTCACCCCACTTGTGTCGTCAAACCGCCCCTCCGAGCGACGTAACGGGCCCCAGACCCGAGGTCTCACCCCACTTGTGTCGGCGCGGCGCCCTTGTCGCGACCCGACGCACGCTTGTTGCGGGCGAGGTCCGCGAAGTCGCGGTGCAGGACGGGCGCGCTCACGGCTTCGAGCCGCGGACGAGGCGTCCGGGCATGTTCTCCCTGGAGTAGCTCGGCAACGGCTCCCCCCTCAGCACCCAGGGGTCGATGGAGAGCTGGTACATTCGCGCCACCCGGTCCGCGGCGCTGCTCTCCGAGGCCAACATCGCGGAATCGACAGGGACGCGCCGGATCGCCCAGGTGCGCCGCCGCTGCTCGGCACGTTCTTCGGCGGTCGCCAGGGGCTCGTCCACGAGTGGGATTCCAGCTCACCGAGCACCGGAGCGCGCTCGGCGCCCCCCGCGTCCGCTACTCGCTCGCCCCGGGCACGATCTGCAACCGCCGGCAGTGCCGCGGCCGGACGACACCGAAGTGACGGTGGTCCAGCGTCGCCACCGGCTACGAGCCGCCCGCGGCAGGTGCGTCCTCGTCATCCACGCTCGCCTCGGCCAGCCCCCCGCCGCCCTGGCCCAGCCCGAATCGCGGTCGCCAGCTACGTCGCAACTCGCTGGCCTTGTCGGCCAGCAGCGTAGCCATCAGACTGGCGAAGGACACCCCACGCCGCTCCGCCTCGCGACGCAGCGTCGCGAGGTCCTCGTCGTGGGCGGTGGT
>CAYHRZ010000488.1:0-1060 GCA_964359125.1 uncultured Klebsiella sp.
GTGGCGGCCGCGGCCTCGGGCTGCACGTCGCGAGGACATTCGCGCGGCGCGTCGGGGGCGACGTGATCCTGCGGCGGCGCGACGGCGGCGGCGGGCGGCTGTTCATCCGATTTGGTACGCTCGGGGCCCCCACGAGTGCGCCATGAACACCATACTGGTCGTCGAGGACGACGAAGTCCACCGCGATGCACTGGCCCGGACACTGCGGCGCGCGGGCTTCGCGGTCATCACGGCGGCCGGTGTGACCGCGGCCGAGCATGCCGTGCGTTCCCGCACCCCCGACGCCGCCGTGATCGACCTGCGCCTCCAGGACGGTGACGGGATCGCGGTGGTCAAGATGCTCAACCTCCGGGCGCCGCGGTGCCGGAGCATCGTCCTCACCGGCTACGGCAGCATCCCCATCGCGGTCGACGCGGTGAAGAACGGGGCGGTCGACGTGCGCGCGAAGCCCACCACCCCGGAAGACATCGTCAACGCCTTGCGCAAGGCCCTGGCCAGCCCGGCTCCGCCCACCGAGCTCGACGAGGTGGAGCGGCAGCACATCATGCGCACGCTCGAGGGCACCGACGGCAACATCTCCCACGCCGCGCGGCGCCTGGGCCTGCACCGTCGCACCCTGCAGCGGAAGTTGCAACGGCTCGACGGTACCTCCAGCGTGCCGCCTGACCGCGAAGGCGACGACGACCACGACGAGGACGTGGGCGACGAGGCGAGCGCCTAGGTCGGGCACACCAGGGCACGCCGGGCCGGGTCCGGAGGGCGTGCTAGGCGCATCGGGATGCTGGGCCACCGCTGGGCTGTCGCCGTTGTCGCCGTGCTCGTGGTGGCGGTGGGGGTACGCGCGTTCGGTTCGACGCTCGCTGACCCGCTGGCCGACGCCGACGCGTGGGCGAACGTGGCGTGGGCGGGACGGCCGCTGCGCGACCAGCTCCTCGTGCCCCTCACCGGCGGCATCGCTGGGGACGACGCGCACTTCTGGCGCCCGGCGGCGATGCTCATGTTCTGGCTGGAGCGACGCCTGTTCGGGTGGGAGCCCGCGGGCTGGGCGGCCTGGAACATC
>CAYHRZ010000488.1:1070-4416 GCA_964359125.1 uncultured Klebsiella sp.
GCTGTCCTCGTGCCTGGCCGGCGCCGTCGTGCTGCGGTTCTCGGCCGCGGTGAGCGGCGGCGGGCTCCTCGCCGCCGTCGTGGCGCTCGCGTTCGCCGGGCACCCCCTGACCGAAGACGTCGTGCCGGCCACCGCGCGGAGCATCGACCTGCTACTGGCGGTCGCGACGTTTTGGGCGCTGCTCGCGCTGAGCTGCCTCCACGAGCGCGGGTGGCGCGGGTGGGTGGCCTTCCTGGGCGCGGTGGCCCTCGCGCTCGGCACCAAGGAGACGGCCGTGTTGTTGCTGCCGCTCTCGGCCCTGTGGGTGCTGTTGTTCCGCTTGGACCTGCCACGGCAGTGCCGGGTGCGGGCGGCCCTCCGGGTGGCTGCACCGGTGGCGGTGCTGGTGGGGGCCTGGCTCGTCCTCCGGGCGTGGGTACTCGGGGGCTTCGGTGGGTACTACGAGTCGGTGCGCCCAGAGTGGGTATGGTCGGCGCTGGAGCGAGCATTCGTCGAACCCTTCGTGCCGACGCTGTCCGCGTTCGCACCGCGCGGCTGGCGCACGCTGGTGCCGACGGCGCTCACCTGGGTGGTGCTCCTGCGGTGGGGCTGGCACTCCCCCCACCGGCGGCTGGTCCTCTTCGCGGCCGCCTGGTTCCTCGGTGCCACGGCGATTCACGTCGCGACCGGCACCCTCAGCCGTCGCGTGTACTACGTGCTCACACTCCCCGCTTGTTTGCTGGTCCTGCCCGCGTTGATCCACGCCTCGTGCGAGCCACGCCGACGCCTTGCCGGGAGCGTGATCGGCCTGGCTTGGGCCCTGGCCTTTGTACACGGTAGCCCGGCGGTGTTCCGGTACCGGCAGTGGCCGGAGATCTCGCGGGCAAGCGAGGTGTACCGCGACGCCTCGTTCTGGTCGGCCGTCCCGGCGGGCACCCGCGTGTGGCTCCTGGAACGCCCGTTCCGCGCCGACTTGGATCCCCGGACGTTTCGGTTCTGGGGTGGCCGCGGGCGCAGCCTGCACCACGGCGCGCCCGCCTACGCGGTGGAGGCCTGGCTGGCGGAGGTCATGCCGGAGCGCAAACTGGAGGTCGAGACGCTCACCGGGACCGCGTTCACGGCGCCTCTGGCCGCGCAGCGCGTGGACTGGCAGCAAGACGGTGGTCGCCTCGTGGTGCGCCGGCAGGGCGCCGACCGGCAGCGGTGGCCGGTGCGGGGCCCCTTCGCGGCCGACAGCGACGGCGAGACGGTGACGGTGTACCCGCGCGAGCCCACCGACGACCGCGTGGTGTTGTGGACGCCCGACGGACTGGTGCTCTGGCCAAGCGGGCCCTAGGGCTCGAAGCGGTAGCCCGATCCACGGAGGGTGAGGAAGTGGCGCGGGTTGTTGGCGTCGATCTCGAACAGTTTTCGGAGGCGCATCACGTAGTTGTCGACGGTGCGCTCGGTGGGCGAGCGATCCATGCCCCAGGCCGTCTCGAGGATGTCGACCCGCGACAGTACCACCCCCGGGTGGGCCACCAGGTAGCTGAGCAGCGCCAGCTCGGTCTCGGTGAGCGTCACACGCTCGCCCTTGCCGTCGGCTCGCCTCGCTTCGCGGGTCCCGGGGTTGACCAGCCACTCGCCCACGTGGATGTCGCCGCTGGCGGGGCGCCCCGGGACGGCCCGCCGCACCAGGGCCCGCACCCGCGCGACCAACTCGGGCATGGCGAAGGGCTTGGACAGGTAGTCGTCGGCGCCCGCGTCCAGGCCGGTCACCCGGGAGCCCACGTCGCCCCGGGCGGTGAGCATCAAGATCGGTGTCGCGACCGCACGCTCCCGGAGGCGTCGCGCTACCTCGATCCCGTCGATCCCGGGGAGCATCCAGTCCAGGACGATCACGTCGAAGTCGTCGGCGGGGCGCGACAGGGCGTCTTCGCCCCGCTCCAGGCACGTGGTCGAAAACCCCGCGTGCTCGAGGTTGAGGCGGATCATGTCGGCCACCAGTCGCTCGTCTTCCACCACCAGTACGCGCGTGCTCAAGCAGGCTTCCCGGGCAATCTGAGGCGGAACGTAGCACCCCGGCCGGGTCCCTCGCTCTCCCCGGTGAGCGTCCCGCCCATTTCCCGCGCCAGCGTGCGGGCGAGGAACAGCCCCAGGCCCGTGCCGCGTCGCTCGGTGCGACCGGCGCCACGGCGGTAGGGCTCGAACAGGGACTCCGCCTCGGAGGGTACAAAACCCCGCCCGCCGTCGAGCACCTCGACCATGACGTGCTCGCCCTCGCGCCGGGCCCGCACCGCCACGCCCTTGCCGTCGGCGTGGCGCATCGCGTTGTCGAGCAGGTTGTCGACCACGCTGCGGAAGGCGTTCTCGGGGAGCGCGAGGACCACCTCGGCGGCGTCGCCGAGGTCGTAGGTCACGCCGCTGTCGACCAGGCGGTGGCGCTGCACCTCGTCGAGCAGGTCCCCCAGCTTGCGCCGCTCCACCGGGGAGGCGCCGGCCAGCACCGCCTGTCGGACCGTGATGCTCTCGGCCAGCCGCTCCAGCCGGTCGCAGGCGGCCAGGCCCTGGTCCAGGTGCGGGCCGGCATCGGCAGCGGGCAGCACCCCCGACTTCAGGCTCTCCAGCAAGGCACGCAGGCCCGCCACCGGGGTCTTGAGCTCGTGCGTGCTCGCGGCCAGCATCGCTTCGAGTCGCGACTGCTGTTGGCGTTCCCGTTCCGCGCCGCGCCAAGAGAGGGCCAGGAGGATCACCGGCACGCAGGAAAACGCGAAGCTCTCCCACATGATCATCGTCCGGCGGCGAGCCAGGACTTGCGTGGCGGCGTGGTTGTCGCCGTGGATTTGCACGGCAAGGGCGTAGCTCTCGCCTGCCAGCCGGCCGAGCAGGGAGGCCCACCACCCCGAGATCGCCACGAGAAATACGATGGTGATCACCAGGAGGATCCGGCTTAGCCGGCCGTCGTCGCGTCGTCGTTTCACGCCGGTGTTCTTATCCGCCCGCGCGGCGCCGCTGCTCGCGTTGACCAGGCGGCGACGGTCCATCGACCGACCGTAGACCCGCTGGCGACCGGGCGCAGACGGGAGCCGCGACGGGCCGGGGTTAGTTGTCGTGCACCATGCAGGACGTTGCCGCCATCGCCGCCCACGACCTGGGACGGCGTTTTACCGGGCGGTGGGCGGTGCGCGGGGTGGGGCTGGTGGTCCAGGCGGGCCGCACGGTGCTGGTTCACGGCCCCAATGGCAGCGGCAAGACCACGCTGCTGCGGGTGCTGGCCTCGGCGCTCTCTCCCTCGGTGGGAGAGGTGCGGATCCACGGCGTGCTCGCCGTCGAGGCACGGCGGCGACTGGCGCTTTTGTCGCACGCGGACGGCCACTACGACGAACTA
>CAYHRZ010000489.1:0-4414 GCA_964359125.1 uncultured Klebsiella sp.
CTCGGTTGCGCCACGGACCCGAGCGCCGACCCGACCGCGGCGCTGCAGAGCGCGACCCTCGTCCGCGCCGCCGACTGCACCGAGACCTGGGCCGCACACGCCGACGAGGGCGCCATCAGCCGCACCGAGGGCAGCGGCGACAGCCTGGTCCTCGACCTGTCTGGTGAGCCAAGTCACGTCGCTCGCTTCGCGGACCGGCTCTACGTGTCGCTCCCCGCGCGGGGGACGGTCGCCGCGCTCGACACCCGGGGGGCGGCCCCGCTCTTGTCGTTCGAGGCGACGGTGGGCAGCCAACCCGCGGGGATCGTCACCCGTCGCTCCGACGGGCACCTCTTCGTGGCCCTGGTGGGCGAGAACCGCGTCGTCGAGCTCGACCCCGGCGACCTCGGGGAGGTCCAGGGCTGGGACGTGGCCGGCGCGCCAACCGGCCTCGCGATCCACCCCGACGGCGAGCACCTCTACGTGAGCTCCGCCCTCGGCGGGCGGCTCACGCACGTCTCGCTCCTGACCGGAGTCACCGAGGCGGCCGACATCCCGGTCGACGAGGTGGTGATGGCCGGCGCCTCCAGTGGCGACGAGCCCGTGGTCCTCGGCGAGCGCCAGCCGCGGCTCACCAGCGCACCGGCGGTCACCGAGGCGGGCGACCGACTCGCGGTGGGGCTCCAGCGACTCGACACCGCCACCACCCCGGGGAGCGGCACCGCCTACGTCGCGTTCGACGAGGTGGAGGGCCCCCGCGTCGAGACCACCGTGGCCTGGTCGGCGCTCTCGGCCAGCGGCGCGATCGTGCAACTGGAGCTGGTGGACGCGACCGTCGAGCCCCCGGGTGAGTCCACCACCCTGTTCAGCTACCTCAACGCGGTGGCCTGGTCGCCCGACGGACAGCGGGTGGCGGCGACGATGGAGGCCTCCGACCGCGTGGTGGTCTACGCGGTCGACAGCGGCCAGGCCGTCGGATCACTCGCCGTGACCGCGCCCAGGGGCGTGCTCGTCGACGACGACGGCCTCGTGGTCCACGCCGACTTCGGCGCGAGCCTGGTGTACGCCAGCATCACGGACGCACCCGCGGCGGCCCCGGGCCAAGTAGAGTTGGTGGACACCGCCACCTTCCCGCCGATCCCCCTGCCCGAGCTCGACGCGGCGTTCGTGCTGGGTCGGCGCCTGTTCCACACCGCCATGGAGCCGCAGGTGTCGCTGGGCAACACGGCGACCGCCTGCTCGGGTTGCCACGCCGCCCCCCTCGGCACCGACGGCCTCACCTGGCCACTGCCCGACGGCTACCGCCAGACACCCGCGCTCAGCGGCGACACGGTCCACACGCCCCCCTACCAGTGGGACGGCGAGGTGGAGAGCATCGCCGCGGAGGCCCTCGCCACCGCGACCGACCGGATGGGCGGCGAGGGCATGACCAGCGACGAGGCCGCCGCGATCGCCACCTGGGTGCAATCGCGACACACGTTGAGTCCGCCCACGCGGCTGGATCCCGCCGCCGTGCGCCGCGGGGAGGAACTGTTCCAGGCGCTGGGTTGTGTGGGCTGTCACAGCGGCCAGCGCGGCACCGACCTCCAGCGCCACGAGGTCGCCGGGATCATGGTCGACACGCCGAGCCTCGTGGGCGTGGCGCACACGCCGCCCTACCTCCACGCGGGCAACGCCGCCGACCTCGGCGAAGTCGTCGACTTCGCGGCCGCCGGCCGCATGGGCGCGGCGTTCTCGGTGACGGACGCCGAGCGCGCGGACCTGGTGAGCTACCTGCGGTCCTGGTAGGGGTGTCGCGCCGGTCGACGCCCCGTCGGCGACGCCGTCCTGGGCGCGATGAATCGCGCCACCACGCCTCGTGGCGAGCCGCTGACGTCGCCACGCCTCCTGGCGAACCCCTACGTCACCAACTTCGAGAAGTCCGCCAGCGTCTCGAACCGCGCCACGATGACCCGCAAGAGCCCCAGCCGCGCCGCGCGCTCGGCGGGCACCTCGCTCATCACCATCACCCCGTCGAAGTAGGCATCGACCAGCGGGCGTAGCGCCACCAGCGCCGCTACCTGCCGGCGCACGTCGCTGCCGTCGGGGACAGAAACCACCGCGTCGCGGAGCGCCCGGCCCGGCTCGCCGAGGCTGTCGCCGTCGAGGTCGTGGAGCGCCAACACCTCGCCCGGGTCCTGTTTCACCAGCCCCGCCACCCGCCGGAAGGTGGCGCGGATCGCGCCCAGTTCACCCTCGTCGGCCAACTCCCCCAGGGCGCCGGCCCGCGCCGCTTGTGCCACGAGGTCGCTCTCGTGGACCTTCGCCGCCATCGCGGCATCGACCACGTCGGTCGGGATACCGGACTCTCCGAGCGAGGCACGCAAACGGGCGCGGATGAACTCGCGGATCTCCGAGCCAAGCGGTTCCTTCACCGCGGCGAAGCAGGTCGCGAGCCCCGGGTCTCGCCGCGGCGTCTGGGCCGCCTGCGCCAACAGGATGGCAACAATGCCATTGGCAGCCCGTCGCAATCCAAGGGGATCCGCGCCGCCCTTGGGTTGGAGTCCTGCCGCGAATGCCCGCGACAACAGCGTGATCCGTTCGGCCAGCGCCAATACAACGCCGGCCGGCGTAGACGGCAGGCTGTCGCCCGAGAAACGCGGGTGGTAGTGTTCCTCGATGGCCAGGGCCTCGGCGATCCCCTCCCCTTCTGCGAGCAAGCGCCCCACGTGGCCCTGCAGCTCGGGGAACTCCCCCACCATCTGGGTGGCGAGGTCGCACTTGCAGAGTTGGCCTGCAGCCAGCGTGGCCGCGGGATCGGCGCCGAACAAGCCCGCCAGGTGCTTCGCCGCCAGCGCCACCTCGGCCTGTCGCGACGCCATCGTCCCCTGGTTGCGCATCCACACCATCCCCTCCAACCGGGCACCGTGCTCGGCCAGGGACTTCTTGCGGTCTTCCTCGAAGAAGAACTTCGCGTCGGAGAACCGCGCCGCGAGCACGCGGGCGTTCCCCGCAGCGATCAGCTCGGCGTTGCCCGCGGGGTTGTTGCTGGCGAAGAGGAAGTGCTCGGTGAGGCGCCCTTCCCGGTAGGTGGGGAAGTACCGCTGGTTCACCTTCATGCTCTCCACGAGGAGCCGCGGCGGGAGCGTCAACAACGAGGCGTGAAAGGCCCCCGCGAGCACGGTCGGCGCTTCCACGAGGTTCACCACCTCCGCGAACAGCGCCTCGTCGACCCCGCCGCCGGGCACCGGCGCCAGGTCCACGCCCAGGCGCGCGGCCTGCGCGGCGAGTCCGTGGCGGATGGCCGAGCGGCGCTCGTCGAACTCCACCAGCACGTGCCGGCCGCGCATCTGCTGCACCCACTCGGACGCCGAGGTGACCGGGAAGGCCTCGGGCGACAACAACCAGTGGCCGTCGCTGGTCGACGTGGTGTCGCGACCGCGTACCGTACAGGCCACCCGCTCGCCGTCGATGACCGCACACACGTGGCGGATCGGCCGCGCGAAGGCCTCTCGCCGGCTGCCCCAGCGCATCGTCTTCTTGAAGGGGATCGAGAGGATCGCGCCCTCCAGGCCCTGGGCCACGAGGTCCGCGAGGGACTGTCCACCCTCGAAACTACGCGCGGCGACCACCTCCCCCTTCGGGCCCGCCAGGCGCTCGAGCCGGTCCGCTGTCAACCCGAACTTGGCCGCGAAGGCCACGCCGGCCGGGGTGGCCACGCCATCGCGGAAGGCTACGGCCACCGGGGGCCCGGACACCAGCCTCTCCTCGCGGGGCGTGGCGCTGGGCAGGTTGTCGAAGGCCACCGCGAAACGACGCGGTGTGGCCCAGCACCTCGGCGGGCTCACCGCCAGCGGGGCCAGCAGCTTCACCATGTTGGCGGCGAAACCGTCGATGGCCGCCGCCACGAAGCGGGCGGGCAGCTCCTCGGTGCCCACCTCGACGAAGAGCTCAGCCATCGACCACCTCCGCCCCGGCCCAGGACCGCGCCACGTTCACCGCGAGGTCGCGCACCCGCTTGATGTAGCCGGCGCGCTCCGCCACGCTGATGGCGCCGCGGGCCTGGAGCATGTTGAAGCTGTGGCTGGCCATCACCATGTGGTCGTAGGCCACCAGCGGCACCTCCCGCACCAGCCGCTTGCACTGTTGCTCGGCGGCCTCGAACTGCGCGAAGAGCGCCGCGGTGTCGGCCAACTCGAAGTTGTTGCGGCTCTGTTCCACCTCGTTGCGGTGGTACACGTCGCGGTAGGTGATGCGGACGGGGTGCTCCACCCACACCAGGTCGTACACGTTGTCGACCCCCTGGATGTACATCGCGAGGCGTTCCAGCCCGTAGGTGAGCTCCACGGACACCGGGTCGCAGTCGAGCCCCGCCACCTGCTGGAAGTAGGTGTACTGGGTCACCTCCATGCCGTCGAGCCACACCTCCCAGCCGACCCCGGAGGCGCCCAGCGTC
>CAYHRZ010000490.1:0-4412 GCA_964359125.1 uncultured Klebsiella sp.
CGGCGCTCTTCCCGGGGTTCATCGACGCCCACGTGCACCGGGTGGAGGGCGGCGTGGAGACGCTCGGCGTGCAACTCGGCGAGGCACAGAGCGTGGACGAGATGGTTGCGCTCGCCCGCGACTGGGCCCGCCGGCACCCCGAGGCGGCGTGGGTGGTCGGCGGCGGCTGGGATGCCTCGTTGTTCAACGACGTGCTCCGCGCGGAGCAACTCGACGCCATCGGCCGACCGGTCTTCCTCTCCTCTGCCGACGCCCACAGCGCCTGGGTGAACCACGCCGCCCTCCGCGAGGCCGGGGTCGACGCCTCCACCCCCGACCCCGACGACGGGCGCTTCGAACGCGACGCCTCGGGCCTGCCCAACGGCACGCTGCGGGAGACGGCCGTGGACCTCGTCGCCGAGTTCTTGCCCGCGCCCACCGAGCGGGACCTCGACCTCGGCCTGGAACACGCGCTGGGCCTGGCCCGCGCCTTCGGCATCACCGCCGCGGTGGATCCCAACGTCGACGAGGACCTGCTCGCTGCCTACGCCCGTGCCGAGGCGGCGGGCAGGCTGGACCTCCGCGTGCACACCGCCACGGAGCTGCTCCCGGGTGAGCACGAGGAAGCCGTCGCGCAGTTGGAGTCGATGCGGGCGCGCTACGAGAGCGAGCGCCTGAAGGTCGACGCTGCGAAGTTCTACGTCGACGGCGTGGTGGAGTCGCAGACCGCCGCGCTGGTGGACCCCTACCAGGACGGCCTCGACGTGCACCCGGCGTTCTCCCGGGACGAGATGTTCGCGGCGGCGCTGGCGGTCGATGCCGCGGGCTTCGACGTCCACGCCCACGCCATCGGCGACGCGGCGGTCCGCCTCTCGCTCGACGCCATCGAGGTCGTCGAGCGTGCCCACGGCCGGCGCGACCGGCACCCGGTGGTGGCGCACGTGGAACTGGTCCACCCCGGTGACCTCGCCCGCTTCGCGACGACCGGCGCGTTGGCCGCCTTCCAGCCGCTCTGGGCCTACCCGGATCCCTACATCCGCGACTGGACGATCCCCGTCGTGGGCGCTGACCGCGCCGAGCGGCTGTACCCCCTGCGGAGCGTGGCCGAGGCCGGCGGCACGCTGGTGGGTGGCAGCGACTGGAGCGTGTCGACGATGAACCCCTGGGCGGCGATCGAGGTGGCCGTGACCCGCGCGGACCCGGAGGCGGGCGGGGCGCCACTCGCGGCGAGCGAGGCGATCTCCCTGCGGGAGGTCATCGCCGCGTACACGCGCGACGGCTCGCTCGCCCTCGGACGAGCCTCCGAGCTGGGCACCGTCGAGGTGGGCAAGCTCGCCGACCTGGTGGTCGTGGACAGGGACCCGTTCACCGTGCCGGCCGATCGACTCTCCGAGGTCCGGGTGACGGCGCGCTTCGTGGGGGGGCGGCGGTAGGCCGTCGCGTCCGGGGGCGGCGCGTCCTCGTTACGTGTAGTCCGTCACCTTCCGCCGGCGCCCCGGCCCGCGGTCGCCGTCGCGTGCTTCCTGGCAGCGCACGCAGAGCGTTGTCCAGGGCATCAACTCCAGCCGCCGTACTGGGATGGCCTGGTCGCAGTCCTCGCAGTCGCCGAAGCTCGCGGGGGACTCGTCCAACCGCCGCAGCGCGCCCTGGATCTGCTGGATCAAGGCGGCGCGCTCGCGGTTCCGGCTCGACGCCAGCGCTTGCTCCATCTCGCGGTAGGGTGCCTCGTCCTGGTCCGCCGCGCTGGCCACCGGGGTGTCGAGGTCCCGCTGGACGACGTCGTCGCCCGCCGCGACGAGGGCGTCCAGGCGGGCCTGCACGGCGGCGCGCAGGCGCTGTATGTCGGAGGGGTCCACCGCCGCGAACCTAGTTGGCGGGCGAGAAGATGAACAGGGCCCCGGCGTCGGTGCCCGAGGTGTCGTTCAGGTTGGCGCCCACGGCCACGTCGAGCACGCCGTCGGCATCTGCGTCGACCGCCCGGCCCAGCCCGATGCCCGCGTACTCGGAGGAGCCGGTCCCGAGGAAGGCGGCGTCGGCGTCGGTGGGCGCGAGCGCCCCCGAGACCGGCGCGTAGAACAGGTAGGCCGCCCCGGAGCTGCTGCTGCTCCCGTCCGCGCCGTAGGCACCCACCAGCAGGTCCGCGTAGCCGTCCACGTCCAGGTCCCCGGGCGAAGACAGGCTGAAGCCCAGGTAGTCGTTCGTGGAGACGCCGGTGAGCGTGGCCGAGGCCCAGGTGCTCGGCCCGCCCGAGGCCAGCGGGCCGGTCGCCACGTACACCACGCCCGAGCTGCTCCCGCCGTCGTCGTTCTGGTACGCGCCCACCACGAGATCCGCCGTGCCGTCGCCGTCGTTGTCGTCCAGCACCGCCGCCGCGAACCCCATCCCGTCGCTGGCCGCCGCGCCGGTGAGCTTCACGTCGGCACCGCTGGCGCTCCCCGACGAGACGGGCCCGTACAGCACGTACACCGCGCCGGCGTTGCTGGCGCCGTCGTCGTCGCCGCCCGCGCTGACCACCAGGTCCGCCAGGCCGTCGCCGTCGAGGTCGTCGCGGCCCAGGACGGCGTTGCTCCCGAGCGCGTCGTCCCGGGACTCGCCCGTGAGGAGGACCCCGGCCACGCTGGCGTCGAGGTTCCCCGAGACCGGCCCGCTGAACACGTACACGCCGCCGGCCCCGGCCGCGCCCCCGTCCTGGCCGTAGGCCCCCACCACCACGTCGTCGTAGCCGTCGCCGTCGAGGTCCGCCGCCGCGTCGAGCCGGTACCCGAAGTTGTCGCTGCTGGTCTCGCCCACGAGCTTGAACCCGGCCGACGGCAGCGTGCCGTCGGCGAAGGCGGTGCCAGGGATGACGTACACGGCGCCCGCTCCGCTGCCGCCGTCGTCGTCGCCGTACGCGCCGACCACGAGGTCGGGCAAGCCGTCGCCGTCGTAGTCCCCGTGGGCCGCCAAGCGCAGGCCGGCCGAGTCGCTGCTCGACTCGCCGGTCATGCGGATCACGCCGCTGTCGCCGAGGTTCACGTCGCCGGTGAGCGGACCGGCAAGGGTGTACACCGCCCCGGCGTCGCTGGCGTAGACGTTGCTGCCGTAGGCGCCGAGGGCGAAGTCGGTGAAGCCGTCGCCGTCGAAGTCGGCGGCGGCGTGCTCGTAGCCCACGTAGTCGCCGGCGTACTCGCCGGTGATGACGTAGTCGGCGAAGGGCAACTCGTAGTCGCCGTCGAGGCGGCACCCCTCCGAGATCCCGTCGCAGTCGTTGTCGAGGTCGTCGCCACACACCTCGGCCTCGCCGGGATTCACGGACGCGTCGCCGTCGTCACAGTCGAGGCAGTCGCCCCAGCCGTCGCCGTCCCCGTCGTAACCGTCGTCGCTCACGCCGTTGCAGTCGTTGTCGACGCCGTCGCAGTCGTCGGTGGCGGCGGGGTTCACTGTGGCGTCGGCCTCGTCGCAGTCGCCGCCCACGCGAACGTACGAGGTTGGAACAGGGCAGTCGGTCGTCGCGGTGCTGTCGTCGCCGTAACCGTCGCTGTCCGTGTCGGCGTACCAGGTGGGGTTGGTGACGCTGGCGTCGGCGTCGTCGCAGTCCATCACGCAAGCGCCGGAACTGCAGTCCAGGCAGGCGTACACCCCGTCGCCGTCGGCGTCGAGTTCCTCGGCCTCCACCTCGTCGTCGCAGTCGTTGTCGATGCCGTCGCAGTACTCGTAGGAAGCGAGGTAGCGGCTCGGGTCGTTGTCGTCGCAGTCGCCGTCGCAGCTCATCTCGGCGTCGGCGTCGGCGTCGGCCTCGTCGGCGGGCAAGCTGCCGTCGCAGTCGTTGTCGACCCCGTCGCAGGCCTCGGTGGCGCCGGTGTAGGAGGTCGGGTCGTCGTCGTCGCAGTCGCCGCAGCTGTCGTTCTGGCCGTCGAGGTCGTCGTCGTCGTCGCTGTCGTCGAGGTACTCGACGGAGATCTCCTGGTAGAGCAGCGCGGAGGTGGCGGGGTCGTCGCCCAGCGACGTGGGACGGTACGTGCTGGCGTGTTGGATGACGCCCACCGGCGTGAGGTTGACGTCTTCGGTGAAGCTGGGGCTGCGATCCTGGTAGTGCAGCAACGAGCCGCTGGCACCCACGCCGACCATGTAGACCTTGCCCGCGGTCAGCGTGGCGTCGAGTGAGCCCGAGTTGTACCACCCCACCCCGCCGCTGGTCGCCGCCGAGGCGGTCGCCACCACGGTGTAGGTGCCCGTGCTGCTGTCGGCCTCCATCACCTGGAAGGTCGACGGCGTCGACGAGGGGTCCATGTAGACCGAGAACGACGAGAGCGTCATGTCGGTGGCGACGGTGTAGGCGTTACCCCAGAAGCCGCCCGAGAAGCTCACCGTGACGGTGCCCACGCCGAACTCGGCGCTGTCGGTCACGGGGCCGCCGGCGGCGTCGACGAAGCCGTCGCAGTCGTTGTCGATAC
>CAYHRZ010000491.1:0-4412 GCA_964359125.1 uncultured Klebsiella sp.
ATCATTTAGCGTTTGAAGCTTGTGAGAGAGTCCGGGAACAAAACTAAAAAATAATAAGCTTTCGGAAACACTCATTGAAAGAACATCTGAAATATTTTTACCGTTAAACAAAACCTCAAGCACCTCTTTGTTGCCATAGAGCGTGCCCACGTTCTGCACGTCGTAGGCGCCGGGGTGCAGGTCGCTGCGGGTGTCGTCGCAGTCACCGGTGGCCTCGGAGAAGCCGTCGAGGTCGTCGTCGGTGACGTCGAGGTTGTCGTCGGCCACGCCCGAGCAGTCGTCGTCCACCTCGTTGGCGTACTCGGTGGCGCCGGGGTTCACGGCGGCGTCGAGGTCGTCGCAGTCGTCGCCACCCGCCTCGGCGGCGTCGAAACCGTCGCCGTCCACGTCGCGCAGGTCCGCGCCGTCGCAGTCCTGGTCCACGCTGTCGTAGGGCACGTCGGCGGCACCGGGGTTCACGGCGTCGTCGTCGTCGTCGCAGTCGAGCGCGGTGGTGTAGCCGTCGCCATCGAGGTCGACGGGGTCCTTGGTGGGATCCACGACCACCTCGGGCTGACAAGCGAGAAGGAGCAGGAACGAGGCTGGGAAAGTAAAGTGCCGCATGCGGCCTCCGGGGTTGGTGAGCACACCGTAGGCGCCAATGGCTTCGCTGCCGACCCCCCGGGGGCGTGCCGCAAGGTGCGTGAAAGGCTGGCCGCTCGCGGCTTGCGCCCAGGCCCGGGGGAAGGGATGCTGTGCAGGACGATGTCGGCGCTCACGCCCCCAACGCTGTCGCCCGGCGCCGAGGTGCTCGGCCAGTACGTGCTCAGGCAGCGGGTGGGTCAGGGCATGGGCGGGGAAACCTGGCGCGCGTCGCCGTTGGCGGGCGGCGAGGACGTGGCGATCAAGGCGGTGCAGCACGGGGGCCTGCGGCTGCGACAACACCGCGACCTGATCCGCGAGGCGGCGTTGCTGCGCGACCTCGACCACCCCCACGTCGTGCCCTACCTGGGCATCGTCGACTTCCCGGGTGCCGGCGCGACCTTCCTGATCGTGGCCTGGGCCGCGGGCGGCAACCTCGCCGCGTGGATGACCGGCCGCGGGCGGGTGCCGACGGACGAGGCGCGGGCGCTGGCGTTGCAACTGTGCAGCGCCCTGGAGGCCACCCACGCCGCGGGCATCCTCCACCGCGACCTCAAGCCGGAGAATGTCTTGCTTCGGGACCGCTCGGCGCCGCTGCCCCACCTGATGCTCGCCGACTTCGGCATCTCGCAGCGCATGGCGGGCAACGTGGCCGACGTCACGCGCCCGGCGGGGAGCCCGGGCTTCACCGCCCCCGAGTGCTGGCACTCGGGGGCGGTGGGCGCGGCGGCTGACGTGTACTCTCTGGGCGCGCTGCTGCTCACGTTCGTGCGGGGCACCCCACCGCCGCTGGCTGCGGACGGCGTGTTCCCAGACGTGCAGCGACTCTCCGCCCGCGTCGAGGACTCGGTGGAGGCGAGTGCCCGCCCCCTGGCCCGCCTGGGCATCCGGATGCTCGCGCCGGACCCGCTGCAGCGCCCCACGCTGGCCGAGGTACGGGGCGTGTTGGAAAACCCCGCCCCCCCGGGGGGCATGGCCGAGCGGGCGCCGCCTGTTCCCACCCTGCCGGCGGCCGCCGGGCGCGCCCCTGCTCCCGTCGGGCCAGGCGGGCGCGCGCGTCCGGGCCTGACGCTGGTGCCCGAGTTCGGTCGCACCGCCAGGCTGGCGGTGCTCCTCGGCGCAACCGTCGCCCTGTTGTTCCTGGTCGGCCTGGCCGCGCTGGCCTGGACCTGGGCTCTGCGCCGCGAGACGACGGAGCACGAGCCGCAGGCCGAGGTGGCACCGGCACCGGAACGTCCGCCGGGACCGGCCACCCAGACCGTCTCGACGCCGTCACCACCGGCGTCGGCGTCGCCGTCGGCGACCACGCCCACGGCGGTGACGCCCGCGTCGGCGCCCACATCCCCGGCCAGTGCAGCCGGGCCCCCCTCGGGGGTGGCGGTCCCGGCCACCCCCGCCGCGGTGGGCGACGCGCTCGACGCCCGGGGCGAGGTCGGGGCCGGGGCATCGTCCACCGCACGGTCGCCATCGTCGCGCGTGCTTGCCCGCCCCGGCGGCCCGGTGGGCGAGATCCGCGTGGGGGTTCAGGCGCCTGGTGGCTTCCCGGCCGACGTGCGCCTCGTCGTGCGGGCCGCGGGGGTGGCCGAGGCGAGCAGCAGTAGCTCCCAGCTCACGGTGCGCGGTGCCCGGGCGGGGGCCCTGGAGGTCGAAGTGCGGAGCAGCACCCGCTCGCTCGCGACGGCCGCCGTTACCGTGCCCGAGGGGGACCTGGTGCGGGTGTTGTGCAGCGCACCAGACGCGGACTTTTCGGGGATGCGCTGCGAGGTTCGGACCTCCATGCCCTAGCGCGGCGCTGGGGAGGTGGGGCATAGTGTCGCGGTGACGCTTCTCCACTGGCTCGGTTCCGCCTGGGCGGCGAGCGTGGGCTTCGCCGCCAGCGACGGGGCCGAGTCGCTCGGCGTGGTCGCCCCGGGGTGGACCGCGTGGGCCGCGCCGGTGCCGGCCTCGTCCGACTTCGAGGCGCTGTCGCGAGACCTGGAGCGGGCCTGGGAGGAGCGCCGCCAACTCGACAACGAGGCGGCGCGTGCGCGGGCGGTGCGGGTGGTCGCGAGCCTCCGCCCCACCCTCGACGTGGCGCAGCGGGAGCTGCTGCAACGCGCCCTGTTCCTCCTCGGCGTGCTCGAACTCGACGCGGCGGGCGACTTCGATCGACTGGCGGCGCCGGTGATCGTGGGCGAGCTGCGCGTGCCGGCGCCGTGGTTCGAGGCCTTCTCCGTGGCCCCGGGCGCGCCCGCGCCCCCGACCGGCGACGTGGCCTACGCCGCGCAGGTGTACGAGCAGGCCCGGACCGTGGCGGTGCAGACGGGCGGCGTGGCCTTCGACCCCACCGCCGACGGCGCGGTCGACGTGCGGGTCGACGGCGAACGCGTGGTTGGCGAGGTGACGCTGCTGCCGGGCCAGCACACGCTCTCGTGGCACGAGCCGGGGGCGGAGCCGCGGGCGTTGGTCGTCGCGGTGGGCGCCGGGGAGGGGCTGCCGCTGGGCGTCCTGGAGGCCCGGGTGCAGGGGTTGCGGGCGGCGCTGTCGACCGGGCGAGTGGCCGGGCCGGAGCGGGAGGCGCTCCGGGCGGCGGTGGGCAGCCCAGCGGTGGAACTGTCGGTGGGCGTGCAACGGCGGGTGGCCTGGTTGGTGGACGGGCCCGCTCGCTGGGGCCAGGCGCGTCTCGCCGGCGGGGTGGAGGCGGGCGGCCTGGGACTATTCGGCGGGGGCGCCCCCACCCCGGCTGGGTGTGAGGGCGACCTCGACGGCCCGCAGAAGGTGTTGCTGCCGGTCGCTGCCGTGGCCGTGTTGTCTGTGGGGCCCTGGCGGTTGCGGGGGGGCGCGGGGGCAACCTGGGGCCTGAGCGCGGAGAGCAGCTTCGCGACCGCCGAGGCGAGGGACTGCGGCGGGTACGAGCAGCCCGGTCCGGTCGACGTGCTGTGGGGCGGCTGGGGTTCGCTGGGCTACCGCTACCGCGTGGCCGGCACCCAGAGCGAGGTTTTCCTGCGACTGGGGGGCAACACCGTCCTGGCCAGCGCCGAGGTTGGGGTGGCGGCACGGGTCTTCGCCCGGGGCCCGGCCGCAGCGGAAGTCCTGCTGCGGGCCGGCGCCGCGGCCAACACCTGGTCCGGCGAGGGCAACCGGGTGGCGGGCACGGCGGGGCTGGGCCTCGTGCTGCTCCTGGGGCAGCCATGATCTGGCTCCTGGCCTGCGTCGAACTGTCCCCACCTTGCGACGAGGCGCCGCTGGTCTTGTACCTCGATGCCGACGGCGACGGCGCCGGTGGCGAGGCAGCGGTCCTGGTGTGCCCGGGGGCCGCGGGATTCGCCGACGCCCCCGGTGACTGCGACGACGGCGACCCCGGGCGCTTCCCCGGCCAACGCGACGTGCCCTACGACGGGGTGGACCAGGACTGCGATGGCGC
The DNA here is from genome assembly GCA_964359125.1 of uncultured Klebsiella sp. Classification (GTDB taxonomy): domain Bacteria; phylum Myxococcota_A; class UBA796; order UBA796; family SXON01; genus SXON01. The sequence goes on from CAYHRZ010000491.1 coordinate 4,025, forward strand.
CGATAGTTGCGACGTCGACGACGACGGGCACCTGTCCACCCGCTGCGACGGGGGCAGCGACTGCGACGACGGAAACGCCGCCACCTACCCGGGCGCCGCCGACGCCTGGTACGACGGCGTCGACAGCGACTGCGGGGCCAACAGCGACTTCGACCAGGACGGCGACGGCTACGACAGCGAAGCCGAGGGGGAGGGGACAGCCGACGACTGCGACGACCTCGACCCCACGCGGTCACCGGGCGCCGCGGAGACCTGGTACGACGGCGTGGACCAGGACTGCGACGGTGCCAACGACTTCGACCAGGACGGCGACGGCTACGCCACCGACGCGTGGGCGGAGTCGGCGGGCCTGCCCGGAGGCGACTGCGACGATACCCGCGCCGAGGCC